>JBFOLS010000489.1:0-6908 GCA_040830225.1 Leisingera sp. | reverse complement strand
TCCTCAAGTCCTATGGCGGCTGCAACACGCTGAAGATGCCGGAGGCTGGAGCCAATGGCCTGGCGGTCTTGTCGGTCGAGCCGCAGGAAGAGGCCGAACCGGCCGAAGGCTGGGCGGAAGTTGCCGCAGAACTGGCAGGCAGGGACGGCTTCTTCACGGATCTCAGCGAGCATTCCTTCCTCTATGTGCCGCGCGGCGATACGCTGGTGGTGACCTTCGACAATCTCGATATTGCCATGACCAAGCGCGAAGAGCGCCGCCCCTGGGGCTATGGCTTCATCGAGGCACAAGGCTGGTCGATGCTGGGGGTAATGGCCAATGGCTGGACCTGGTTCCGCCACCAGGAAGTCACCGCCAAGTTCGAGGAACTGCGGGACAGCGGCTTTTTTGAACAGTTCAAACGGGTGGTGTTCTACGGCGCCTCGATGGGCGGCTATGCGGCGGCGGCCTTTGCCGCGGCTGCACCTGGCTCGACAGTGTTCTCGATCAGCCCTCAGTCAACCCTCGACAAGACCTTGGTGCCTTGGGAAATGCGCTACAAGAAGGTGTGGGAGCGCGACTTTTCCGGCCCCTTTGGGGATGCGGCAGAGGTCAGCCGGGCCGCAGGCGACGTGCATATCATGTTCGATCCTTACGTGGCGCCGGATGCGGCCCATGCGGCGCGTTTCACCGGGGAGAATGTCACATTCTGG
Source organism: Leisingera sp. (assembly GCA_040830225.1). GTDB lineage: Bacteria > Pseudomonadota > Alphaproteobacteria > Rhodobacterales > Rhodobacteraceae > Leisingera. Next base: position 6,216 of record JBFOLS010000489.1, on the reverse strand, counting down.
CGTTGCCCGCTGCTGGGCCACCGGCTGGGGTCGTCACTGCAGCAGATGGGTGTCCTGCAGGAGGTTGCCCGCGGCGCGATTGCCGGAGAGCTGACCCCGCACCGTTTCCACCGCCTGCTGCGCAAGCGCCACGGGTTTCCCCGGTTTCAGCGGGAACTGGCCAACCTGGCGCTGGACCGCGGGCATCCGCGCCTTGCGCATCGGGTCTGCAGCTATATTCTGCGGCAGCGGGATGACGTGTTTTTCCGCCGGATGATGGAGCGGATATGAGCAGGGCACACGGTTGCGCGGCGGGCTTCAGGATCACTGCGGGATGGACAGCGGGAAGAGGCCGGACAGAACGATGAGCCAGGCGCAGAGCGATATCCGGGACATCACCCTGGCGTTCCATCTGGGGGCGCCCAACACCGATAACGGCCAGCTGACCTGGTCGCTGCGCAAGGATTCGCAGCGTCTGCTGGACCGCGGCGTCATGGTCCGCCGCCCCGGCACCTACATGGGGGCGCTCAACCAGTTGCTGCGCAAGCAGGATCAGGAGTTTGTGACCGAGCAGGACCGCGAGGCTCTTCTGGCCGGCATCGTCAAAGATCAAGCAGTGTCCCGGATCATCATGACCAATTCCGGATTTCTTGGGGTGCCGGGCTGGATGCTGAGCCAGGGGCAGCTCTACCGCAATGCCGGACGGAATGCCGCCGGCCTGCGCGGTGTGTTCCCCGGCAATCCCTGCGAGTTTTTTCTGGGTTTGCGCAATCCCGCCACGCTGATCGGGCCGGTGTTCAAGTCACAGTCCAGCAGGACCTGGGCACAGTTTGCGGGGGACACGGATTTCCTGAGCTTGCGCTGGTCCGAGGTGGTGGCGGATATCCAGCACCGCAACCCGGGCTGCCGCATCACTGTCTGGTGCAACGAGGAGACGCCGGTGATCTGGCCCAATATCCTGGGTGAAGTGACCGGGCTGGGCAACAATTTCCGCTTCAGCGGCGAACTCGACATCACCCGGGGCATCATTTCGGATTCAGGCTACGAGCGGCTGGAAGCCTATCTCGCCGAACGTCCGGGCCTGTCGGAAGATCAGCGCGAGCGGGTGCGGACATTGTTCCTGAGTTATTTCCATTCGGAAGACGCGGTGGAAGAGGAAATCGACTTGCCCGGATGGTCGCAGGGGCTGGTGGACGAGATGACAGAGAACTACCAGCAGGACAGCAATCTGATCCGCTACATGCCGGGGGTGACTTTCCTATCGTGACGCCTGCCTGCCAGGGTCACGCCGGGCTGGCCGGGCGGCCGTAGAAAGGCTTCATCAGGATGGCAGTCAGATACATCGGGATCTGGTAGCAGCCGAGAAAGATCAGCAGCGGATCGGTTGTGGCTGCGGGCAGGGCGATCAGGAAGAGAGCGAAATTCCGGTTGCCGGCCACAACGGAAACTGGCACGGCGCCGCTGCCCGTGCGGCGGCGCAATGCGGCAAACGTCAGCACTTGCAGGCCGAGGTTGGCAGCCAGGGCAAAGCCCAGCCACTGCAGGACAAGCAGCGGGTCCGCTTGCAGCGCAGGGCCCAAGGCGGCCATCAGCCCGACCACGATTACCGCCAGCGCGATCACCGTCAGCCCGTCTATGGCCTTGGCCTGGCCTTCGCTCAAGCGGGGTAGGGTCAGGCGCCGCAGCAGGAAGGCGGCTGCCACGGTGAGGCCAATGGCACCGATCAGACGCCCGGCAGCCTGCAGCACGTCCCCCAGATTCCCAAGGCTGGGAGCGAGAAGGAATACCGGGATCACCGTCAGCGGCATCAGGGCGGTGCCGAGGATCAGCAGGCGGAAGGCGGGCTCCGGCGCGTGTCCCATCAGTGCGGTGATGTTGGGGCTGCCGGTCAGGGCCGGGGCGCTCAGCATCAGGATCAGCGCCACGGCGGCAGGCGTCTGCGCGACGCCGAATAGCGCGGCAATTCCCAGCGCCAGCAGCGGCAGGGCGACTTGCAGCAGGGCAATGGCCTTGAGGGTGCCGATGCCGTCCGCGAGCCCTCCGGCGGCGTTGCGGAACCCGATCCGGTAGGCGTTCAAAAACAAAAGCCCGGCCACCATTTCCGGCAGCCAGGGCTGCAAGGCTGCGGCGAGGCCGGGCAGCAAAAGCCCGGCCAGCAGCCCCAGGACCAAGGCGGCCCGCCCATGCCGGGCGGCAAAGGCGAGCGCGCGCATCATGTGTCTAGACCGGCCCCGGCCTGAGGTTGTTGGGCAGGTAGGTCGCCAGTTCCGGGAAGGCGATCAGCACAAACACCATCAGCACCATGATCAGGAACATCGGGATCGCAGCGCGGGCGATATAGCTCATCTCGTGGTGGGTCATGCCCTGCATCACAAACAGGTTGAAGCCGATCGGCGGGGTGATCTGCGCCATTTCGACCACCACCACGATGAAGATGCCGAACCAAATGAGGTCAATGCCCGCCTGGCGGATCATCGGCTCCACCACCGCCATGGTCAGCACCACAGAGGAGATGCCATCGAGGAAACAGCCCAGGATGATGTAGAACACCAATAGCACCATCAGGAGTTCCAGGCGTGTGAGCTCCCAGCCGGCAATCAGATCCGCCAGCCCGCGCGGCAGGCCGGTGAAGCCCATCGACAGCGACAGGAAGGCTGCGCCCGCCAGGATCAGCGCAATCATCGCGCTGGTGCGGGTGGCGCCCATCAGGCTTTCGGTGAAGGTTTTCCAGTTCAGCGAACCTTGGCCAAGCGCCAGCAGCAGCGATCCGATGACGCCAAAGGCGGCCGCTTCGGTTGCGGTGGCAAAGCCCAGGTACATCGACCCGATCACCACAATGATCAGCGCAATCACCGGCGCCAGGAAGCGGGAGTTGTGGATCTTCTGCGCGAAGGTCAGCTTGCTCTCCTGATCCGGGTTCCAGTCTTTTCCGACCTTTGAGTAGATCGCCACGTAGCCCATGAACATTGCCGCCAGAACCAGGCCGGGCAGAATGCCGGCAAAGAACAGCTTGGTGATCGATTCATTGATGGTAACGCCATAGACAATCAGCGTCAGCGACGGCGGGATCATCAGGCCCAGTGTGGCCGCACCGGTCAGGGTGCCGATCACCATGCGCTCAGGGTAGTTGCGCTTGCGCAGCTCGGGGATCGACATCTTGCCCACTGTGGTCAGCGTTGCAGCAGAGGAGCCTGAGACCGCGGCAAAGACCGTGCAGCCGACGATATTGGTGTGCACCAGCCCGCCGGGCAGGGGGGCCATCCAGGGGCTAAGGCCTTTGAACATGTCCTCGGATAATCGTGTCCGGTAGAGGATTTCGCCCATCCAGATGAACATCGGCAATGCCGTCAGGGTCCAGCTGGAGGAGGCTGACCAGATGGTGGTCAGCATGACGTCGCCCACCGGCCTTGTGGTGAACAGCTCCATACCGACCCAGGCCACGCCCATCAGTGCCAGGCCGACCCAGACGCCGGTGCCCAGCAGGGTGAACAGCACGAAGAGAAAGAGAATGATGACAGAGATATTTTCCATGGGGCTTACTCCGCGTGGCTCTGGTCAGCCAGATCCTGGGTGATGCGGTGATCGCCGCGGAAAATCACATGGATCAGATGGTCGGTGAGGGCGATGGCCAGAATGACCGCGCCGATCAGCATCGCGCTTTGCGGCAGCCACAGTGGCGTGCGGTCCTGCCCCTGGCTCACGTCGTTGAACTTCCAGCTCCAGTAGACAAAGCGGTAGGCGTAGTAACAGAAGTACCACATGACCGCAGTGCCGATGCCAAAGCACCAGATCTCCAGCACCCGGCGGAAACCTGCAGGCACCGCGTTCAGCAGGATTGACACCCGGATGTGGCTGCCGCGGTTCAGCGCGTTGGCAAAGGCCAGGAAAGAGGCCGCGGCCATCGCATAGCCTGCATAATCCGGCGCGCCGGGGAAGACCTCACCGGTCCAGCGGGCCAGCATCTGGACCACGATCAGCCCCAGAATTGCAATCAGGCAGAGGGCGGCCAGCACCCCCGCCGCAAGGTAGAGAAAGTCCAGTCCGGAGCGCAGCCCCCTGAGCACAGTCATATCATCCCCATCGGCATATTTTTATGAGAATACGGGCGGCACCTGCCGCGCCGCCCGTACCGTGAGAGAGATTATTCGGCGTGGAACGCGTCGACGATGGCCCTGCCTTCGTCACCAGCGGCTTCCAGCCATTCGTTGGTCATGGTGACGCCGATTTCCTTCAGCTCGGCGGTCATCTGATCCGAGGCCGGACCCACGGTCATGCCGCCGTCCCGCAGCCCTTGCAGGGTAAAGCCGGTGTATTCCTTGGCGCGCCAGTTGCCGGCATATTCGGCCAGCTTGGCGCAGCCCTGGATCACGTTCTTGTTGGCGTCCGAGGTGCCGCTCCAGACGTCCGAGTTCACCATCACATAGTTGCGCGGCAGCCAGGCGTCCACTTCGTAGAAGTAGTTGAGGCTTTCCCAGACCTTGCGGTCGTAACCGGTGGAGCCCGACGACACCATCGAGTCCGCAACGCCGGTGGCAAAGGCCTGGCTGATTTCAGCCGCCTCGATGGTCACTGGCAGCATGCCGGTCAGCTCGGCCAGGCGCGAGGTGGCGTTGTTGTAGGAGCGGAACTTGATGCCTTTCATCTCGGCAACAGAAGTAACTTCGTTCTTGAAGTAGAGGCCCTGCGGCGGCCACGGCACGGCATAGAGGAGGGTCAGGTTCTGCTCGGCCAGCAGTTTCTCGAGTGCGGGCTTGGCCGCCTTCCACAGCTTGTCGCTGTCATCAAACGAGGTGGCCAGGAACGGGATCGAGTCAAAGCCGAACAGCGCGTTCTCGTTCTGGTGGCCGGACAGCAGCCGCTCACCGATGGGCGCCTGGCCGGTCTGGATAGCGCGCTTGATGTCGGCGCCTTTGAACAGCGAGCCGGACGGGTGGGTCTTGATCTCAATCTCGCCGCCGGTGCCGGTGGTCACGCATTCGGCGAACTCCGCGCCGGTTGCCGAGTGGAAGTTGGAGGCCGAATAGGCCATCGGCATGTCCCAGACCTCGGCAGCGGCGGGCAGGGCGGCAGCCGCGGTCAGCGCGGTGGCGGCCAGCAGTTTGGTCAGTTTCTTCATGGTCTTCTCCCTGTGTTATTCACGGCCCCTTATGGGGCACTGGTTCAAGTTCAAATCGCATAGCGCGCCGGGTCATAGGCGCTCATATCCATGTTCGGGGTGCGGCCCGAAATCATCTGCGCCAATAGGCGCCCGGTCTTCGGCCCGCCGGTGAGGCCGATGTGATGGTGGCCAAAGCCGACAAAGGCGCCGGACAGCCCCGGCACCTCGCCGATCACCGGAATGGAATCCGCCGGTGCAGGGCGGAAACCAAGCCATTCTTCTTCACGCTTCCAGGTGACACCGGGCAGGATATGCCGCGCGTTCTTGCGCAACAGCTCCAGCGGGCCTTTCGACGGCCCGGCCTCCAGCCCGCCGAATTCCACAACGCCCGCAATCCGGATCCGTCCTTCCATCGGGGTCACCACGCATTTGGCTGCTGCCACCATGACGGGGGCCTTGGGCATAGCCGAAGGCTCCCACAATTCAAGATGATAGCCGCGTTCTGCTTCCAGTGGTACGGAAATTCCCAGTTTCTCTGCCAGCGGCTTGGACCAGACGCCTGTGGCCACAACCACGGCGTCGCAAGCGATGGTCTCGCCGCCCGCCTGCACGCCGGTTACCTTGCCGTTTTCACGGGCCACATCGGTGACAAAGGCCTGGATCAGCCGACCGCCATTTGCGGTGACATGCGCCGCCAGATCCTTCACGTACAGGCCCGGATCGGAAATGATCCCGTGGTCCTTCAAGCGCGCGGCAAAGCCGAATTCCTCGGAGTAGATATCGTCATAGACGCGGAAATCCGCGCCCTCCAGCTCATCCCAGCGGAAGCCGTGCTTCTTGCGCAGCCCCCAGCCAAAGGCGTCCTCGCCGAAATGCGCCCGGTCATTATAGATGAACAGGTAGTCCGAGGGCTTCAGATGCCGCTCCGCCGCGGTGCCCGTTGCCAGCGCCTGGTGATCGGCCAGCGAATCCCCGACAACCGGCGCCAGGGCCGAGGCGATGCGGCTGGTGTCGTCAGCATTGGCATGGCTCATGTATTTCATCAGCCAGGGCGCCAGCTTGGGCAGGTAGCCCCAGCGCATGAACAGCGGCTGGTTCGGGTCCAGCAGCATCTTCGGCGCCTTCTTCCACAGCCCCGG
>JBFOLS010000488.1:0-2958 GCA_040830225.1 Leisingera sp. | reverse complement strand
TTGTCGATGACCGAGATGGGCTCTTTCTAGGCGGTAAGGCTCCGGCGGCGGCCGCCTGATCTCGGGATTGATCCGATGGTAAGTCCGGCCTTATGTCCGACTTCAATAACCGCCCTCAAATCGAAGTTCTTTCCGTTGCCGATGGTGATCGCCGCCGGTATTGGTCAGATGATGATAAACTGCGCATCGTGGAGGAGAGCTTTATCGGCCACCGACAAGCGGCAGCCACAGCTCGGCGGCATGGCCTTTGCCGGTCGCTCCTGACCTCCTGGCGGCGGCAGTATCGAAACGGTGAGCTTGGTTCTTCTCGCCCGGTGCCGTTCGCGCCGGTTACCGTGGCAAAGGGAGCTCCCGCGTCGCAGGCAAATCCGGTTGATTCCTGTCCGCCCCCGGACTGTCAGGTTGAGATAGCCCTGCCGAATGGGCGCCGGCTCATCGTGCCGGTGGGCGTGGAGCCCGAAGCACTTGCACGGCTTCTGGCAGTGGTGGATCGGCAATGATCGCGTTTCCGGCTGGCGTGAAGGTGTGGATTGCGGGCGGCGTCACCGACATGAGGCGGGGCATGAACACCCTGGCGTTGCAGGTGCAAGAAGGGCTCGGCCGCGATCCCCATGCGGGCGAGCTCTTTTGCTTCCGGGGCCGCAAGGGCGATCTGGTCAAGATCCTGTGGCATGATGGCGTGGGTATGTCGCTGTATCTGAAGCGCCTGGAGGCGGGCAAGTTCATCTGGCCGGTGAGCCGGTCCGGCGAGGCGGTGCAGATCTCTGCGGCACAACTGGGCTATCTTCTGGAGGGGATCGACTGGCGCAATCCGCGCTGGCCGCAACGTCCTGCAAAGGCTGGATAAATTGTTCCAGCCGGCCTGTTTTTATTGGCGCCCCTCGAGCCCGGATGATAGACATCCGCCATGTCGAATACCGCTTCCGAGCTTGCGAGATTACGCGCCGCCCTGGCCGCTGCGGAGGCCCGCGCAAAGGTTGCGGAAAGCGAGCTGGCACAGACCCGCGCCGTCGTGTCCTGCTCGGAAGCGATGATCCAAGAACTCAAGCTTGAGATTGCCAAGCTGCGCCGCGACAAATACGGCATCTCGTCGGAACGGCGCGCGCGGTTGATTGATCAACTGGAACTGCAACTCGAAGAGCTGGAAACGGCGGCAACCGAGGATGCCCTGGCCGCAGAACAGGCGACTGAAAAGGCCAGCAAGGTGCGCGCCTTCACGCGCCGCCACCCTTTGCGCAAGCCGTTCCCCGATCACCTGCCGCGAGAGCGGGTTGTTGTTGAGGCACCTGCTGCCTGCACCTGCTGTGGTTCGGATCGGATCGTGAAGATGGGCGAAGATGTCACCGAGACGCTGGAGGTGATCCCGCGGCAGTGGAAGGTGATCCAGACCGTGCGCGAGAAGTTCACCTGCCGGGCCTGCGAGAAGATCAGCCAGCCACCGGCCCCGTTCCATGCGATCCCGCGCGGATGGGCCGGGCCCAGCCTGATCGCCATGCTGGTCTTCGAGAAATATGGCCAGCACCAGCCGTTGAACCGGCAGGCCGAACGCTTCGCCCGTGAAGGCGTCGAGTTGAGCTTGTCGACCCTGGCGGACCTGGTCGGGCATGCCACAGTCGCGTTGCAGCCGATCCATGCTCTGATCGAGAACCACGTGCTTGCCGCGCACCGCCTGCATGGCGATGACACGACCGTGCCGCTCCTGGCGCGGGGCGGTGCAAAAAAGGCCCGGCTCTGGACCTATGTGCGCGATGACCAGCCCTGGAATGGTGGCGCGCCACCGGCCGCGTTCTTCCGCTTCTCCCGTGATCGCGCGGCAACCAATCCCAATCAGCATCTTGCCGGATGGCAAGGCGTGCTGCAGGCCGACGCCTATGGCGGATACAACGACCTCTATCGCGCGGACCGCGATCCGGGGCCCGTGACCAGCGCGCTGTGCTGGTCGCATGCGCGCCGGAAGTTCTTCGAACTTGCGGATATTGCCGGGAATGTCCGCAAGGACAAACCGGCCCATCAGATCTCGCCGGCCGCCCTGGAAGCGGTGAAACGGATCGACGCCATCTTCGACATCGAGCGCGAGATCAATGGGCTGGATGCCGATGCCCGGCTTGCCGTCCGTCAGGAACTCTCCCGTCCCCTGGTCGATAATCTCCATGACTGGCTGCAGGAAGAGCGCGCGAAAATGTCCAGGCACAACAAGGTGGCCAAGGCGATCAACTACATGTTCGAGAAAGAGGACCGTTGGCAGGCCTTTACCGCATTCCTCGATGACGGACGCATCTGCCTGACGAACAATGCGGCCGAACGCGCCCTGCGCGGCGTGGCCCTGGGCCGGAAGTCATGGCTTTTTGCCGGCTCCGAGCGCGGCGGTGAGCGGGCCGCCGCCATGTACACCCTTATCGTCACTGCCAAAATGAACAATATCGACCCGCAGGCGTGGCTGGCCGATGCCCTCGCCCGGCTGCCCGACATCCCCGTCTCGCGCGTGCCGGAACTTTTGCCCTGGAACTGGAAAGCCCGTGAGGGCGCTACTGCGGCGGCCGCGTGAACAACCGTTGAAACAGGGCCTTTGAGCGCTGTAGCCCTTCATCGGTCAGCACGACAGATTTGGCCCGGTTAACCGGGTCATGGATCAAACCCTTCCGATACAATCGATCCAGTGCCGACCAGTCCATTCCCTTCCAGGCGCGACGCTCATCATGCAGCGTCAACCAGAGCAATCCCAGAACCGCGTCGTCAATCTTGTCCTCTTCGATCTCCATGAACAACGGGTATCACATCACAGAGCAAAAGGGACCGCGGTCTTCGCCGGAGCCTTACTCTAGGCGTTCGCTTCAACGTGGTTTAACGTCCGCTTTGGGCAGAGAGCGGTCATATGCGCCTGCAGCATCCGAGCCAGGCGACGAAGGCATCTAAGGGCTCGTATCCGCCTCTTTCCGCGGCGAGATCAGGCAGCCGGCT
>JBFOLS010000487.1:0-6678 GCA_040830225.1 Leisingera sp. | reverse complement strand
GTCGGCGGCTTCTCCACCGGCCCGATCACCATCAGCATCATCACCGAAATGAAGGCAGAGTAAGTTCTGCTCTGGCGGTGCAAAGGGGGCAAGGCAGGAGCAGCGGCGGCCCTCTCCCCGGCACCATCCATGAAGACGAACAGCCCCGGATGGCAGCATCCGGGGCTGTTCTTTTTCGATCTGCCTTCCGGCTTAACCGCCGAAGTCATCCAGCATGATGTCTTCGCGGTCCACGCCCAGATCCAGCAGCATGTTGATCACTGACTGGTTCATGATCGGCGGACCGCACATGTAGAACTCACAGTCTTCCGGCGCCGGGTGGTTCTTGAGGTATTCCTCGAACAGAACGTTATGGATAAAGCCGGTATAGCCTTTCCAATCGTCCTCAGGCTGCGCATCCGACAGCGCGACATGCCATTCAAAGTTGTCGAACTCCTCGGCCAGCTGATCGAAGTCCTCGACAAAGAACATCTCTTTCTTCGAACGCGCGCCGTACCAGAAACTGATCTTGCGGTCGCGGTTTTGCAGACGCTTCAGCTGATCGAAGATGTGGCTGCGCATCGGCGCCATGCCGGCACCGCCGCCGATGAAGACCATTTCTTTCTGGGTGTCGCGTGCAAAGAATTCGCCGAACGGGCCCGAAATGGTGACTTCATCACCCGGCTTCAGATTGAAGATGTAGGACGACATCTTACCGGCCGGAATATCGCTGGAACCCGGCGGCGGCGAAGCGACGCGGACGTTCAGCATGATAATGCCCTTTTCGTCCGGGTAGTTCGCCATCGAATAGGCGCGCTCAACCGGCTCATCCACAACGGATTTGTACTGCCACAGATTGAACCGGTCCCAGTCCTCGCGGTACTCTTCCTGGATGTCGAAATCGGTATAGGCCAACTGATGGGCGGGCGCCTCGATCTGGATGTAACCGCCGGCGCGGAAGTTCACATCCTCGCCTTCGGGCAGCTCCAGAACCAGCGCCTTGATGAAGGTCGCCACGTTGTCGTTCGAGCGCACCTTGCAACGCCATTTTTTGACGCCGAAGACCTCTTCGGGAACTTCAACTTCCATGTCCTGCTTGACCGCAACCTGACAGGACAGGCGGTCGCCGCAGGCGGCTTCGCGCTTGGTGATGTGGCTTTCCTCGGTCGGCAGGATCGAGCCGCCGCCGGAATGCACTCGCACCCGGCACTGGGCGCAGGTGCCGCCGCCGCCGCAGGCGGAGGGGACAAACAGTTTCTCGGCCGCCAGCGTCTGCAGCAGCTTGCCGCCCGCAGGCACCGAGATGGTTTTTTCACCGTTGATGGTGATGTTGACGTTGCCAGTCGAGACCAGGCGGGAGCGGGCTGCCAGAATGATGGCCACCAGCGCCAGCACGATCAACGTGAACAGGACAACGCCGAGCGAGAAAGTTTCCATAACTTCAGACGCTCCCTTACAGTTTGACGCCGCTGAAGGACATGAAGGCCATCGCCATCAGACCAGCGGTGATAAAGGTGATGCCCAGGCCCTGCAGACCATCCGGCACGTCGGAATACTTCAGCTTCTCGCGCACACCCGCCATCGCGGTGATTGCCAGCGCCCAGCCAAAGCCGGAGGAGAGGCCGTAAGTCGTTGCTTCCGCAAAGTTGTAGTCGCGCTCCACCATGAACAGCGAACCACCCAGGATCGCGCAGTTCACCGTGATCAGAGGCAAGAAGACCCCCAGCGCGTTGTAAAGCGGCGGAAAATACTTATCGAGGATCATCTCCAGGATCTGAACCATCGCCGCGATCACCCCGATATAGGAGATCAGGCCAAGGAAAGTCAGATCCACGTCCGGGAAGCCAGCCCAGGCCAGCGCACCCGGCTTCAGCAGGTAGGTCAGCAGCAGGTTGTTGGTCGGCACGGTGATCGCCTGCACCAGCATCACCGAAATCCCCAGACCCAGCGCGGTGGAGATCTTCTTGGACACCGCGATAAAGGTGCACATGCCCAGGAAGAAGGAGAGCGCGAGGTTCTCGACAAAGATGGCCTTAACGGCCAGTGAAATCAGCCCTTCCATCAGTGGCCCTCCACCGCTTGGATTTTGTATTCACGCTCTTCTACCTGGTTCGGCTTCCAGGTGCGGAACGCCCAGATCAGCAAACCGATGACGAAGAACGCCGAGGGCGGCAGCAGCAGCATGCCGTTCGGCACATACCAGCCGCCATTGTTCACGGTTTCCAGAATGGTGATGCCGAACAGCGAGCCGGAGCCGAACAGCTCGCGGATCACGCCCACCAGCATCAGGATCAGGCCGTAGCCCAGGCCGTTGCCGATGCCGTCGATGAAGGAAGCCACCGGCGGGTTGCTCATGGCAAACGCCTCGGCGCGGCCCATCACAATGCAGTTGGTAATGATCAGGCCAACGAAAACCGACAGGGTTTTCGAGATTTCAAAGGCGTAGGCCTTCAGCACCTGATCCACCAGGATCACCAGCGAGGCGATGATCACCATCTGCACGATGATCCGGATCGAGCTGGGGATCTGGTTCCTTAGGATCGAGATGAACATCGACGAGAACGCGGTCACAAATGTCACCGCCAAAGTCATCACAAACGCCACTTGCAGCGAGGAGGTCACCGCCAGCGCCGAGCAGATGCCCAGAACCTGCAGGGTGATCGGGTTGTTGTCGACCAATGGGTCGACCAGCATTTCTTTCTTGGTCTGCGCCATCAGAACTCTCCCGCTTGCAGGGCGGCCAGGAAGGGTGCGTAGCCCTCTTCGCCCATCCAGAATTTCACCAGGTTGTCGACACCTACAGAGGTCAGCGTGGCACCGGCCAGCGCGTCGATGTGGTGATCGGGTCCGGCAGGGCCTTGGGCCTTGGCAACGGTGATCTGCAGGGTGCCGCTGGCATCATGCAGTTTCTTGCCGCTCCACAGGGACTTCCAGCGCGGATTGTCCACCTCGGCGCCCAGGCCCGGGGTTTCGCCATGCTGATAGAACTGCAGGCCAAAGATGTCGTTGCCGTTCTCCTCAACCGCGATGAAGCCGTAAAGGGTCGACCACAGGCCGTAGCCGTGAACCGGCAGGATCACCTTGTCCAGCCCGCCCGCTTCGTCGCGCAGCAGATAGACGGTCTTGTAACGCGACTGGCGGCCGATGCCCGCAGGATCCACGTCCAGCGCACGGCTCAGCTCAGGGTCCTGCGCGGCAGCGCGGTCATCAAAGCTGGCAGCGTCGAACTGGTCGGTGAACTGGCCGGTCTGAAGATCCAGCACCTGCGGTTCAAACGCCTTGAAGGCTTCGGCCACATCCTGGCCCGGCTCATAAAGACCGGCCACCTGCAGAACATTCAACTGCTTGTCGAGTTTCTTGTTGATCTCCTGCACCGGGCGCAGGGAAACGGCGGCGGTGGACACGATCATCGAGGCCAGCAGGCAGACGCCGACCGCAATCACCAGGGTCTTGCCGACCGAGTCCGGGGACGCGGCGAGGAAGCGGCCGATCAGGCCTTTGCTTTGGGTCTCAGCCATGGCGGCGCGCCCTCCGTTTGATGTTTGCCTGCACGACGAAGTAGTCGATCAGCGGTGCAAAGACGTTGCCGAACAGGATGGCCAGCATCATGCCTTCCGGGAAGGCCGGGTTCAGAACCCGGATCAGCACCACCATCACACCAATCAGCGCGCCATAGATGTAGCGGCCGGCGTTGGTGTGGGACGCCGAAACCGGCTCGGTCACCATGAACACTAGGCCAAAGGCATAGCCGCCTAGCACCAGGTGCCAGTACCATGGCATCGCAAACATCGGGTTGGTGTCGGAACCAATCACATTCAGCAGCAGCGAGAAGGCAATCATGCCGCCCAGGCAACCCACGATCAGGCGCCAGTTGGCAATCTTGGTCGCCAGCAGGAAGGCCAGGCCAATGGCGCAGGCCAGGGTCGAGGTTTCGCCAAAACTGCCCTGAATAGTGCCATAGAAAGCATCGGACCATTCAATGCCTTTGGCCGCCAGCGCCTGCACGCCTTCGGCAGCGGACACACCCAGCGCAGTTGCGCCGGAGAAACCGTCAACCGGGGTCCAGACAGAGTCGCCCGACATGTTTGCCGGGTAGGCAAAGTACAGGAACGCACGGCCGGTCAGAGCCGGGTTCAGGAAGTTCTTGCCGGTGCCGCCAAAGACTTCCTTGCCGATCACCACGCCGAAGATGATACCAAGCGCCACCTGCCACAGCGGCGTCGAGGCCGGCATGATCAGGGTGTAAAGCATCGAGGTAACCAGGAAGCCTTCATTGACTTCATGGCCGCGCACGGTGGCAAAGATGACCTCAAAAATACCGCCCGCAACAAGCGTCACGATATAGATCGGCAGGAAATACAGGAACCCATGCGCGATGTTCGCCAGCGGGTTCGCTGCATCCAGCGAAATGCCCAGAATGTTCAGAATGGCAATCCGCCAGCCTGTGGCTGCATCGCCACCCAGCGCGGCAATTGCCGAGTTCGCCTGGTAGCCGGTGTTCCACATGCCCCACAGGATGCAGGGGATGGTGGCAATCACCACATAGGTCATGATCCGTTTCATATCGACATATGAACGGGCATGCGGCGCCACGGAGGTGACGGTTTTCGGGGTGTAAAGGAAGGACTCCACCATTTCGTAGACGGGGAAGTACTTCTCGTACTTGCCACCCTTCTCGAAATGCGGCTCGATCCTGTCAAAGAAGCTGCGCAATCCCATCCGGCTCAGCCCTCCTTTTCAATCTTGGTCAGGCAGTCGCGCAGCGCCAGCCCGTATTCGTACTTGGCCGGGCAGGCAAAGCCGACGAGGCCCATGTCCTCTTCATCCAGCTCCAGCGCACCCAGTGCCTGTGCGGTGTCGGTGTCCATGACCAGCAGCGCGCGCAGCAGCTGCGTCGGCAGGTAGTCCTGCGGCATCAGCTGCTCGAAGGTGCCGGTGGGCACCATCGCCCGGCGGCCGCCATTGAGATTGCTGGTCAGGCCGAACAGCTTGCGGGTCAGGGCCGAACCCAGAACCGGCTGCACCGCGTATTTGCTGGCCATCGGGCGGATCCAGCCCAGCGGGATCTGCTCGCGGTCTTCCTTGATCAGTGCAACCTGGCGGGCAAAACGGCCGAGGTAGGCAAAGGCGTCCGCTGCCTGGCGGCCCGACAGGATCGAACCGGAGATCACACGAACCGGACCATCTTCGGCAATCTCGCCGCGGGTCAGCTCATCCGTGGAAGCGCCCATCACGGTGCGCAGCAGCCGCGGGGAACGCGCAGCGGGACCGGCCAGCGCCACCACAACGGACGGATCCAGGTGACCGGTCTGCAGCAGCCGGCCAATAGCGATCACATCCTGATAGGAAATCGTCCAGACCTGATCCTCGGCGCGCACCGGGTTCAGGAAGTGGATGTGGGTGCCAGCCAGGCCCGACGGATGCGGACCGGAAAAGGCCGCAGCTTCAACCCCGGCAATATCGCTGCCAGGGATGCTGTCGCCTGCCTTCTGGCACAGATAGGTGGTGCCCTCGGTCAGCAGGGTCAGCGCTTTCAGGCCTGCCTCGAACGCCTCGCCCGCATCATTTATGATCAGTGCGGCATCGGCGGCCAGCGGCTCGCTGTCCATGGCAGTGACAAAGATCGCGCCCGGCGTTGAGCCCGGCACCGGCATCTTGGAATAGGGACGGGTACGGAAGGAGGTCCAAAGACCAGCAGCGCAGAGCTTCTCGGTCAGGCCTTCGGCAGTATCGGCATTGCCAGTGGCGGAGAAATCGACACCTTTGTCTTCGGCGTCAGAAACTTCGATCACCACGCTCTGCAGGACCCGGCGAGCACCGCGGTTGATTGCCACGACCTTGCCGGTCATCGGCGCCACCATCATCGCGGCTTCGGCATCCTTGTGGCAGAACAGCGGAGTGCCGCGTTTGACCTCCTCGCCTTCCTGCACCAGCATGCGGGGTTTCAGGCCCAGATAGTCGGCGCCCAGCACCGCCACCGAAGTGATGGCCGGGCCGGGGTGAATCGTCTGTTCCGGTGCGCCTGTCACCGGCAGATCCAGCCCCTTCCTCAAGTTAAATGTTTTCATATTTGCGCTACGTCCTTCCGAGGCCGATTCCCGAGGCGGTTCTTATCTGTTTCCGGCGGCGGAGACAAAGAAAACGCGGGTCAGCGGTCGCTTTTGACTCATTGCAAGCCGGGTCCGGCCTAGTTTGATCCGGCGCACTCGAATCAAATTTGCCGCCGAATGGCAAGGCCGCCTCCCCGCCTGCCGGGTAAATTCCTTCGTGATCGCAGCTTCTAAGCCAGAATGCCGCATCCGGTGGCTGTTAATACGTCAGATCCGGCCCGCGGAACCGGCAACCAAAGCCCCGGCCTGTGGACAAAAGAACCCGGCAGAGCCGCCTCTGCCGGGGGTGTTCTGTTTGATGGCGCTAACGGCAGCGGCACCGGGAATATGATTCGCGACACGCTCGTTTTGATCGGCGGCGTTACGCTTCCCAGACCGCTTGCGGCGCGCCCATCAGATCGCGGTCGACAGTAATGCCCAGCCCCGGCGCATCGGGCACCAGCACACCGCCGTCCCGCACCGGCGCGTCAAACTCCGCCGTCTTCAGCGTCACCATATCGCGGCAATCCAGAATGCAGCGCAAAGAGCGTTCCGGCACCGTGGCGCCCAGATGCGCAATGGCCGAGAACGCCACCACCGAGCCAACCGT
>JBFOLS010000486.1:0-5060 GCA_040830225.1 Leisingera sp. | reverse complement strand
CACCCCGCCGCGGGAAACGTCGATGATCACTGCGGTGTCTTTCATTGCAGCGAAGGCCTCCGGACCTACGATGCCGCGGGTGCTGTCCAGGAGCGGCACGCAAGTCACGATGAAATCGGCGCGGCCCCAGAGACCGGGCAGGGCCTCCATGCTGTATACCTCATCGACGTTGCGCGTGTCTTTCGGCCGGGCACGGACGCCTATGGTGTTAAGGCCCAGGGCCTTGGAGCGCGCTGCCACTGCCTCTCCGGTCTTGCCGAGGCCGATGATCAGCACGGTTTTCCCGTCAATCGGTTCCACTTGGGCCGATAGCCACTCGCGCCGCTCTTGTGCCGCGCGGAACGCGGGCAGGCCGAGGCTGAAGTGAAACATTGCCCCTAGCGCATATTGCGCCATCATGTCGGCGGCGACACCGGCCGAGTTGGTCACAGTCAAGGCCGCTGGGTTCCAGGGGTTCATGTGGTCGGTGCCGGAACCGCCGACCGAGACCCATTTGACAGTTTCCGCGTCCAGCAGAGCTTGGCGCGGGAAGGCCGGCGTGCCGTTAAATCGGACGGAGTAAACCACCTCGGCACCGGTTTCCGCGACCATCGCGGGCAGGCCCTCGTAGGTATCGCATGTGTGGATTTGCAGATCCGGATGGCCATTTGCCAGCACCCGTGCCGCAGGTGCAGGATTGTCGGTGTGGAGGATGATGACAGGGGATTTCATCATGCGGTTCCCTTTTGAAACTCGCCTGCAGCAGTGGCTACTGCGTTAGCGAAAAAGGCGGTGGCGGCGATGTCGAACAGCACCGAGAAGCCGGGAGCGCCGCGGTCGTCCCGCCAAGTAATGGCTTCAACATAGCCGACGCGGGTCTGGGCGATCTCGCCGTGACCGAATGCGCCTTGGTTAAGGTTCACCGGGCAGATCTTGGCCATCAGGTCGAACAAACACGGGCCCGACAGGTGCATCATCGCCCAGGTTTCCTCACGCCATGAATAATAGCCTTTTGGCGCTGCGGCGGCATCCCAGCGGCTGCGCAAATCATCGGTGTGGTTCAGCACCACGGCTTCCTCACGGCCAAGGCGCAGCACGCCGGTTGCGATGCGGTTCACCTCCGGGACCTCATAACCCTGCGCCTGCAGGAAGCTGACGGTGCCGCGGCCCTTGAGGCCGAAGCGCGGTGTGCGGCTGTCGTCGCTTAAGGTGACGGGGCCGGTGATTAGCGGTACGCCTTTAGCGGCACCTTGCGGGTCTAGCGGGTAGATGCGCATGTCAAAGCTCCTGCCGCTTGTTGTCAGGGTCAAAGAAGGCGTGGCCGCGCACCGGCGTCGTCACCCGGGTGCCATTGCGGCATTTCACCGTGACGGGCGTGCCTTCAGCCGCGTCGTCGCCATGCACGTAGGCCAGCGCGATATGGGTGTTCAGCGTCGGTGACCACAGGACCGAGGTCACATGGCCCACGGGCACATCATCCTTCAGCACCAGGCAGCTTTCGCCCGGCACATCAGCTCCGCCGAAGGTCAGCCCCACCAGCTTGCGCGGCAGTCCCTTGTTGCGGCGCATCTCGATGGCGCGTTTGCCGACAAAGAACGGCTTGGTCTTGGAAACCGCCCAGCCAAAGCCCAGCTCATCCGGGGAGGTCAGCGCGTCGGTGTCCTGGCCGATCAGGATGTGGCCTTTTTCAAGGCGCAGGATCCGGCTGGCCTCCAGGCCGTAGGGGCGCACTCCGTGGGCTTTGCCCGCCTCCAGCACCGCATCCCATAGGGTTTTGGCATAGGTGGAGGGGCAGTGCAGCTCGTAGCTCAGCTCGCCGGTGAAGCCGATCCGCATGGCGCGGACGGGGACACCCGCCACGCTGCCCTCGCGCCCGTCGAGATAGGCGAAGCCTTCGCGCGAGAAGTCGATATTGCTCTCTAGGGCCTCGACCACGGCGCGGGCCTTGGGGCCGGTGATGTTGAGGCCCGAAAAGGCGGCAGTGACGTTCAACACATCCACGTCCAGCCGCCACTGGGCGTTCCAGAACAGCATGTCGGAGTAGACCCGTGCGACAGCGCCGGTTGTGGCGGTGACGTAATAGAGATCCTCGGACAGCCGGTAGGCGACACCATCATCGATCACCGTGCCCATTTCGTTGGTCATCAGGCAGTAGCGGCAGCGGCCCACTGGCTGTTTCCTGTAAGCCATTGTGTAGATGCGGTTGAGGAACTCGCCCGCGTCCGGCCCGCGCACTTCCAAGCCGCCGAGGGTTGAGACGTCCAGCACGCCAACACCGTTGCGGACGGCGTGGACTTCTTCCTCGATCAGCCGTTTGGCGTCTTCTTTCGGGCCATAGAAATAGGGCCGCCGCCAGGCACCCACGGGCCGCATGTCAGCACCGAGGCGGATGTGTTCCTGATGCAGCGCCGAGCGGCGCTCGGCCGGGTGGTGGTGGCCTGAGAGCACGCCCAGCGTTTCCGGCGCGAAGGGCGGCCGGGCGGTCGTGACGCCGACCTCGGCCACCTTGCGGTTGGTTGCCTTGGCCACGGTGCGTGCGGTTGCCAGTGCTGAGTGGCGGCCCTGTGAAGGGCCCATGCCAACGGTGGAGAAACGCTTAACCAGCTCCAGCTCGCTGTAGCCTTCCTTGACCGCGTTCTGCAGATCCTTGACCTGCAGGTCCTCGTCCCGGTCGATGAAATCCTTACCCCTGGGGTGGGCGTTGATCGGGAGTTCGAAGTTGGCGAGCGCCGCTTCGCTGTCTGGAACGGGTGCGATGTCGCGGCTGTCCTTGCCCAGGCGGGCGAGCGCTGTTTGGGCAGCGGTTTGGGCGCTTGCCGCGACCGCATCGGCGCCAAACAGACCGGTCACGCCGCCGACAGCGCCAATCGGGGCATCCGGCAGGGTCAGCGAGAACTGTGCGGTGTCCTCGTCATAGCCGAGCTTGGCGCCGGCATGGCAGGGCAGCTGCCACATCGGAGCATAGCCGACCGAGACCACGGCAAGGTCGCAGGGTATCCATTCGCCGCTTGCCTTCACGGCTGAGACATGGGACTCGCCGCGGGCCTCCTCAAATTGGCCATGCAGGATGCGGACGCCCTTGGCGCAGAGGTCCTCCGCCAGCGCGCCGCCGCTGCCGCCGGGGCGCGGGTCGGCGAGGAGGGCGATGTCGACGTCGGCCTCCAGCAGGTCCAGCGCCACGCGGTAGCCGTCGGGGTTGGCGGCCATCACTGCGGCGCGGTCGCCGGGTTTCACCGCGTAATGCCGCATCAACCGCTGCGCGGCAGAGCCGAGCATCACGCCGGGCATGTCGTTGTTGCGGAAGATCGCAGGCTGTTCGATGCAACCGGTGGCCAGGATCACTTCCTGCGCGCGGGTCTTGAACAGTTTGCGGCCCTGGATCAGTGGCAGCCAGTTGTCCTCGAACCAGCCGTTCACCGTGGTCGAGGTCATCAGGCGGAGGTTGGGGAGTTTGCCAGTTTGATCCAGCAGCTCTTGCAGTAATGCGTCCTCGCCGCGCCGGTAGGTCAGGGCACCGCCCAGCTCAGGCTCCATCTCGGCCAGGATCACATCGGCACCACCCTGTGCGGCTTCGATCGCTGCGGTCAGCCCGGCATGGCCGCCGCCCACCACCAGCACGTCGCAGTAAAGGTTGGCTTTCTCATAGTCCTGATGCGGCGCCTCCAGGTCGATGACGCCCAGGCCCGCCTTCTTGCGGATCAGCGGCTCCCACAGTTTCAGCCAGCTGGAGCGGGTGGGGCCCATGAAGGTGCGGTAGTAGAAGCCGACCGGCATGAAGCGGCCAAGCTTGTCCATGAAGGCATCGCGGTCATGCTCCAGCGAGCCGTTCACGTTCTGGGCGGTGACCTGCAGGCCCTCGGCCACCGGGGTGAGGTCGGCTTGGGCGTTGGGGTCGGAGGGCAGCTGCACCAGCGTATCGGCCTCGGCGCCCGCCATCGACATCAGCCCGCGCGGGCGGTGGTATTTGAAGGAGCGCGAAAGCATCCATTGGCCGCCCGCCGCCAGGGCGGAGGCGATGACGTCGCCCTCGAAGCCTTCGAAAGATTTGTTTTCAAAAGAGAACTGGACAGGTTTGGCGCGGTTGATCCGGGTTCCGTAGGGGGAGGGGAGGCGGGTCATTGGACTGCCTCCAGCTCGGCAGGATCAAAGGTGCGGATCACCTCGTTGGTCGTCGCGTTGCGCTCTGCCAGGAAAAAGTAGTTGGACGGTACATGGCGCCACCATTCCACGATCACGCCGCGGGTGTTGTCGGCGCGGAACAGGTGGCGGGCCCAGTCCTGGTCGGAGGTGGTCTTCGGATCCGGGTTTGCCTTCAGCGGGCCGAAGCTTTGGAATTCGTTGATGTTGCGGGGCCCGTTCATCGGGCAGGTCAGGATCTTCATATCAGTGACTCGCAGCCGTGGCGCCCATTTCGTTGAGCAGGTCGAAGCTGGCAAAGCGCTCCATGGTGAAAGGCTCCAGCACCGGCGCGACCTTCTGGTTGGCGATGGTCTGCGCCATGTATTTGCCGGCCACTGGGGTTGCCTTGAAACCCCAGGTGCCCCAGCCGCAGTCGAGCCAGAGGTTTTTCAAGGGGCTGGCGCCCATGATCGGCGAATAATCCGGTGTCATGTCGGTGATACCCGCCCATTGGCGCAGCAGCCGCACGCCGTGCAGGAAGGGGAATAGATGGGTGGCGCCCTCGGCCAGATGTTCCTTCATGTCGAGCGTCGAACGGGTGGAATAAAGCTGATAGGGGTCCGAGCCGCCGCCGATCACGATCTCGCCGCGCGAGCTCTGCACCAGGTAGGTATGCAGGCTGACGGAGCTGACCAGCGTGTGCAGCCAGGGCTTCAGTGGCTGGGTAACCATCGCCTGCAGCGGGAAACAGCGGATCGGCAGCTCGACGCCGGCTTTCAGCGCCATGTCATAGTTCATGCCGCCCACCGCGATCATCACTTGGCCGGCGCTGATGGTGCCGCGGTTGGTGCGGACCTTGGTGATATTGCCGGCTTCGATATCAAAGCCTTCAACCTCGGTGCGCTGGTGGATTTCGACGCCCCAGCGCGAGGCCTGCGCGGCATAACCCCAGGCCACAGCAT
>JBFOLS010000485.1:0-5883 GCA_040830225.1 Leisingera sp. | reverse complement strand
CAGGGTAGGCAGCGGCCTTCACCACATCCGCGTTTTCGCATATTCCGCATAGCCCGCGTCATAGGCCTCTGCCTCGAAAGCCTCCTCCTGCTCCTTCAGGAACTGGCCTGCGGTGGGGACGGCAGGCCGTTCGCCGCTGGTGTCCCAAAGCCGCGAGCGCATCAGTGCCTTGGCGCATTGGAAGTAGAGCTCTTCCACGGTGATCACCGCGACGGTGGCGGGCAGCAGCGAATTGCGGGCAAAGGCGGCGCGGGCGGCTTCGTCAGCGGTCAGGAAGGCGGTGCCGTTGACGCGCACCACGTTGTTGCAGCCGGGCACCATGAACATCAGGCTGACGCGCGGGTCGCGGACGATATTTCGCAAGCTGTCGATCCGGTTGTTGCCGCGCCAGTCGGGCAGCCAGAGGGTGTGCTCATCTGCAATATGCACCACCGGCCCGTCGTCGCCGCGCGGGCTGGCGTCGGTGCCTTCAGGGCCGGCAGTGGACAGCACCAGGAATTTCGCGGCGGTGATCCAGTCCCGGTAAAGCGGGGTGATCCGTGTCGCGACCTTGGTCAGGGAGCGCGCCACCGGCGCACCGTAGAGGGTCTCGAGAGTCTCGATCTCGGTGATTTTCTGCATGAGGGCGCCTCCTTTTGCGGGCACGCTACCTTGCCCTTTTACGCCAATGGGGCCAGGTTCGGCTCAAATGGGCCAAAGTACGGATATCCGGCGGCGGGGCTGGTCCTCGTCCGATGCGGTGCAGGCGCTGCCGCATGGGGTGGCAAGCTATGCACGCAGCTACGCCGACGGCTATGTCTCCATCTGGCATGACCACCCGCGCCATCAGCTGGTCTATGCGGTGGCCGGGCTGATGATGGCCGAGGCCGGCGGCACCACTTGGGCGGTGCCCGCGGGGGCGGGGCTGATTGTGCCGGCGGGCATGCTGCATGAGATCCGCATGGCGGGGGAAGTGCAGCTGCAGTCTCTCTATATTGATCCCGGCGAGGAGGGGGCTGAGGCGATGGAGGAGTGCCGGGCGGTCACCATCGCACCGCTGCTGGCCGGGCTGATCGAGGCGCTCTGCGCGATGGGCAACCCCTGGCCGCTGCCGCCCCGGGCGCACTACCTGAGCCGGCTGATCCTGATCGAGCTGGGCGCGGCGCCGAAATCCCTGTTGGCGCTGCCTTATCCGCCGGATCCGCGGCTGCGCCGGGTCTGCGATGCGCTGATGGCGGCGCCTGGCTCGGTGCAGACGCTTGATCATTGGGCGGCGCTGGCGGGGATGAGCCGCCGCAGCTTCACCCGTAGCTTTCAGCAGGAGACCGGCCTCAGCTTCGGCCGCTGGCGCGAGCGGCTGCGCTGCCAGATCGCGTTGCGCGCCGAGGCGCAGGGCGCGGGAATGGCGCGGGTGGCCAGGGATCTCGGCTATGCCAGCCGCCATACCCTGCAGGCGATGATGCAGCGGCATGTCCGGGGGCGATGAGTGGTTTTTGCGCAACTTTTGCGTGATGCTGGTGCGGGCGCGATCCCCTTTGCTTGAATGGGCGGTGCGGACAGGCTTACTGGCTTCCAGCCCGCGCCCCGGCGGCGTCGGCGGCAATTCAACTGCGGAGACCATTCATGAAGAAGATGTTCCTTGTCCTGCCGTTTCTGGCACTGGCGGCATGCGGCGACGATTTCAGCTACCCGTCGCAGCTGGAAAAGCAGTCGCAAGAGGCTGGCCAGGCTGCGGCAACCCCGGTGGATCAGATCACGCTTGTGCGCGGTGATACTATCAACGGCGGCCAGTTCCAGGTTCTCAGCACCGTCAATACCTCTGTGGGCAAACTGACGGCCTTCCACCCCGCGCCGACTGTAGCTGACGCAGAGCAGAAGCTGCGGATCGAGGCTGCGAAACTGGGAGCGGATGCGGTGATCAATGCAAAAATCGGAGAAGTTGGCATCTGCCCGCTCAGCTGGGGCTGCCGGCAGGCCAGCGGCACCGCGGTGAAGCTTACCGACTGAATGGTTCCGGAGGGCGCGCCGGCTGGGTAAGCTGCCGCGCCCCCCGGTCACAGGCCTTTGCCGTCAAAGATGTCTGACGGCAGCCGCAGGGCGTCCAACCCTTTGATGCATCCGAGATTGACCCGCCATGTGCCTGGTGACAGGCGCGGTTCCACAAAGGTGTGGATGCCGCAGGTGCCGCAGAAATGGTGCCGGGCGGCCATGGTTCCGAAACGGTAAGTCTTCAGTGCGCCGCTGTTTGCGGTGATCTCCATATCCTTTTGCGGCACGGTGAACGGGGTCAGGTACGCGGTCTTGCGGATGCAGATAGAGCAGTCGCACTGCATTGCGCTGATGACTTCCGGCGCGCGGAGTGTGAAGCGGACAGCGCCGCAGTGGCAGCTGCCGGAGTATACTTTCATGACGTGGCTCCTGTGCTCTCAGGTCCGCGCTGGTTTTGTGTTGACGGGCCGGAGTTTCTGTCTAGCCTGCGCCCGTATTCGCAATTGGAAGAACAGGTTTAGGCATATGAAATTTGGTGTTTTTTGCGCCGTAAGCGCAGTATTCCTGGCGGGCTGCCAAAGCAGCGTCAGCAGTGAGAAAAATACGGCCCCTCCGCAGGCCGCACCTGCGAGCAGCACGGGCAGCGAAACCTATACCGCCCGGCTGCAGGCCGCACCTGCGGGCCTTACCAAGGCGAAAATCGAAACCTGCTGGAAACAGGCAGGGATCAAGGGGGACCTGTATAAGTTCATGACACCGGAAGAGGCCGCAGGCGTTCAGCCCGGCGGGGTTTTCACCAAGGAAAAGCACCCCGTGTTCAAGGCTTGCCTGCAGGCCTGAACCTGATCTCAGGCCGCGATTCCGTGCGGGCCGTGGCGGATAATGGCCCATTGGCCGTAGCTGTCCTCCAGGTTCAGCGGGATCGCAGCGGTAGATTTGGTGGAGGCGCTGCCGATCTCCGCCAGGGTGAATTCGATGCCGCCGGGGATGTCGATGCGGACCCGGTGCTCGCCGCCGCCGTGCGGGGCCTGAATCGGGCGGCCAGAGGCCTGCAGCAGGCCCTCGATATCCACCTTGGCAGTACGGTTTTCGATGTCGACGTCGTAGTCGATCCGCTGAAACAGGGTGTCATGCACGGTGTCGCACATGGCGCGGAACACCCACCAGTGGGTGGCTTCCTCATCGGTCTCGCCGCCCAGGAGAACGGTCCCGAGAGCCTCGCGCTGCGCTTCAGTGGCGCGGTCGTCGATGATTGCCTGCAGCGCGCCCTTGCCCTCGAAAATCGGGCCGGGCCAGGCATAAAGCAGAGCGGCCCGGGTTCCCGCCAGATCGGTGCTGCCGAAATGGCCCTTGTCGATGTGGATCACCTCAAACCCGGTGCAATTGCCGTGGGTGGGCAGATCCTCGAACTGGCAAGGGCAGCCGTAGTTGCAGTTGCAATTCCCGAAGCTGCGGCCTTCGATATACCAATCCACATGTGCCATGGCTGTCCTCCGGTTTTGCTGCTGAAAGGGATGCGCTGAACCGCGCAGGCCCAGTATAGCACAAAACCGGTGCCCCTGCCGGGTGCTAAGAAGCGGCCTCTGCAGCGGCGACAGGGAACAGGCGGTCATATGCAAGGGTGAAGCCGTAAGTGTAGAACACCACAAAAGAGGTGACGGTCAGATCCGTCGCCAGCGCCTGCAGCAGGCTTAGGCCTAACCACCAGATGTAGACCGGCAGCGAGGTGATCAGCAGCGTTGCCTCGAACCCGGTGGCGTGCAGCAGGCGGCCGAGGGCGGAGCGGTCGCTGCTGACCCGGCCTGCCTTGGCGTCCGCTTTGTCGAAGATCCAGTTGTACAGGAGGTTCAGCAGCATTGCCTTGACCGACAGGAAGGCGCCCAGCAGGCCGATGTCGCTGAGCGGCTTGTCAAAGAAGGCGGCGCCAACGGGCACCAGGATGGCCATCAGAAAGATTTCGAAGCTGATGGTATAGCGCAGCCGGTCCTTTGCTGTCCGCATTGCAACTTTGCCTGCCACTTTGAGTCTCCATGCGTGTCTCGGGGTATTCAGCTTTTTTCTATCCGGATTCGATGGTAGTTCCAGTCAGTATGTATCTGTTTTTCCGATAGGTGGGCGATGATGTCTCCTGAGAGCTTGCAGGCCTTTGTTCTGGCAGCGGAGCTTGGCTCTTTCTCTGCAGCGGCGCGGCGGATGGGCAAGGCGCAGTCGGCGGTGTCCGCCTCCATTGCCAATCTGGAGATTGATTGCGGGCTGCTGTTGTTTGACCGCAGCGGCCGGTCGCCGGTGCTGACACAAGCAGGGCAGGAGATGCTGCCGCATGCGCGCGGCATCCTGCTGGGGCACCGCGAGTTGGCCGCCAAGGCTGCGTCGATGGCCGAAGGGGTGGAGGACAGCCTGTGCCTGGCGGTGGAGCAGGGGCTGAACCTGGCGCCGCTTTGGAAGGCTTTGCGCGGTTTTGCCGAAGCCTTTCCGCATGTGGCGCTGGAGATTCTGCCGGCCGGTCCCAATGAGACGGCCAAGCTGCTGAAGGAGGGACGGGCTGACCTGGGGCTGATGACCGAGCAGGAAAGCTACCCAGGCGGCTTCCAGTTCCGCGGTGTCGGCCACACGGTGGTGGTGCCGGTTTGCGGGCGGGGGCATCCCTTGGCAGGGCAGGGGCCGCTGGCGCACCGCGATCTGCGGGCGCACCGTCAGCTGGTGCTGCAAAGCCGCTCGCAGGAAGCCGAATGGCTGATTGGCGAGGCGCACAGCGCCTCGGTCTGGTGCGCCGGCAACCCGGATGTGATCGTTGCGCTGCTGCTGCAGGGCCTGGGCTGGGCCGAGCTGCCGCTGCCTGCGGTGAAGGCGCAATTGGAAAGCGGTGCCCTGGTGCGGCTGCGCTATGGGTTTCAGCAGAGCGATGCGCTGGCGGGTGTCGACGTTGTCTGGACGTCACGGCGGGTGCTGGGTCAGGCCGGGCAATGGCTGCAGCAGCATCTTTTGAAACTGCCGCAGGAAGCCTGGCGGTGCTGAGCATGGATCGGCGGTTCTGCCGGACAGGCCGGAGGACCGGCCTGCCCGCTGTTGAATGAAAGCCCAGGTGTCAGCCGTAGGCGGATGTGTCCCAGAACTCGGGCCGCATAATCGGCTCCACGGCAACCGTTTTGCCGCTTAGCAGCTGCAATGAGCCTTCCGTCAGCTCAAGCGCCATCCAGGATTCCGGAATGGTCAGAAGATCCGGGTAGGGCGTCTGCTTGTCCGT
Organism: Leisingera sp.; assembly: GCA_040830225.1. Taxonomy (GTDB): domain Bacteria; phylum Pseudomonadota; class Alphaproteobacteria; order Rhodobacterales; family Rhodobacteraceae; genus Leisingera. Next base: position 671 of record JBFOLS010000485.1, on the reverse strand, counting down.
TGGCGCAAACCCATAACGCGGGTAGAACCCGGGCACACCCAGGACGAATACCGCATCCGCTCCCAGGGATTTCAGCTTCGTGATGCCGGTCTCCATCAGCTCTTTGCCGACCCCCTGCCCCTGATAACCGGGCAGCACGCCGCAAGGGGCCAGCAGGTAGCAGACCGTGTCCGGATGATCCTGAAAGGCAAACGGCGTGAACAGCACATTGCCGGCGAGCGTGCCGCCGCGCTGCACGTTTATGGACACCGTGTCCGGCAGACCGAGGAACGCTTCGGCAAGGTTTGCGACTTCGGTACCTTCTTCCTTGCCAAAGGCCTGGCGGTGGAGGTCTGTAATGGTTTCTGTTTCTGAACGGTTCATGTTCCGTCTCCTTGTGAAGTCTTGATTTGGCCGCCCCGGGCAGGGGGCGGCCTGTTGAGAAGGGGGCAGGCTCCGGGCATGGCCATTTTCCAGGTGATCTGGCCGGACGGTTCGTGGAGAACTTCCTCCACGAAGTTGAAGCCGTAGCGTTCGTAGAACGGGCGCCCGATGGCGTTGCTGAGGAATACGTCGACCTTGAGCGGCCCTTTGAGAGCAAACGTATGATCGGTCAGTGCTTTGCCGTATCCCCGTCCGTGTCTGGACGGATCCAGAAACAGGCCGCCGATTTCATTGCCCAGCAGGGAGAT
>JBFOLS010000484.1:0-2622 GCA_040830225.1 Leisingera sp. | reverse complement strand
GATCCTGTCGGTGGTCGGCACCGCGGCGATGCTGTGGGTGGGCGGCTCCATCATCATCCACGGGCTGGAGGTGCTGGGCTTTGGCTGGCTGGGCCATCTGATCCACGACTGGGCCTATGCCGTCGGCCACGCGGTGCCTGCCGCCTGGACCGGCTTTGCCGAGTGGACCGCCAAGGCCGCAATGGACGGGGTATTTGGCGTCGCACTGGGGCTGCTGCTGATCCCGCTGGCAACCAAGGTGATCGGGCCGGTAATCGAGCGGATCGGCGGCAAGGCATCAAATCATTGATTGGCCAAAGCCTGTCTGGCGGTTACTTTCTGATAACCATTTGAGGGTCAAATACCGCGCAATAGGGTGTTGCGCGGCAACAGCCCGCTCTTTGTTTTTCTAGTACAGTATTTGGAAAGGTTGAGATCATGAGAAGAAACCTGCTGGCGATTATCAGTTTCTGCACAGCTGCACTGCCGGCTTATGCCTCCGAAACCTGCGGCATTCTCTGTCAGCCCGATTTCTACCAGACGGCCACGCCTGCGCTTGTGCAGCAGATGGTTGCTGAAGGCGAAGATGTTAATGGCCAGGATTCCATGGGGCGGTCTCCTTTGCATTTTGCGGCAGGGGCGAGCCCGGAAACAATCAGCGCGCTGATTGCCGCTGGAGCAGTGGTCTCGGCTGCAGACAACTTGGATCGCAAACCCATTCACTTTGTGTCGGCTACGGCATCGCCTGAGAATGTCATTGTGCTGCTGAAGGCTGGAGCCGACCCGAATGCGCGCACCGCCAATAACTGGACGCCGCTGCACGGGGTTGCCAAATGGGGGCGGGCGGACACCATCCGGGTGCTGCTGGAGGCTGGCGCTGATCCTGGCGCCACAAATGATATGGGCGAAACACCCTATGATCTGGTGGGCAGTAATGCACAGGTGCTGGAAACGGATGAATACCGGATCCTGAAAGAGGCCAAGGAACATTAGGGCCGCAACAAGTACGGGCGCCCGGAGGCGCCCAATTTGCATGATTGAAGACCGGGCCGGCCGGCCCAGAGGTTCTTTCACCTTGGCCTCCGTGCCTTCGGCGGTAATGCCGGAATACGTGCAAGGCGCAGCGCTGAGGCTGCTGCTGATCCCGCTGGCGACCAACGTGACCGGGCCGGTTTTGCAGCCGTATCGGGGAAGTCTGCAAACCGCTAAAATTAGTCCGAAAACCCTTCGTCGGCATACCTTCAGCCGGGCAGCTTCTGCCTGCCTTCAGCTAAGCAAGTACAGAGATTGATCTCTAGCAAGGTTATGGCTTCCACCTCCTAGTCGGCCGGTTAGCTCGTTCAGGAAAGAATGCGTAGTACATTTCTTCTGGGTGGTAGATGTGTTTTGACTTACCCCGGCTGGTAAAAAAGAACGCGTGTGAATTATAGGTTGGGGAACCACTCGCCAGGCCCATAAATTTGACTACGATATCAATTTTTCTGATTTCACCTTCTAAGTGTTCCGCACCCATGCTGCGCCTTTGCCGGTCAACACCGAAAAGGAACTGCATATCAATGTCGAATGATTTCCCGTTTTCCAGTTTGCAGACGAGTGTCCTAGCGTCAGGAAATCCGGAAACTCTTAATTTGGCCCGATGATCGTTGACGGTACTCTTCAAGGTTCCTCTGTTTCCAGATTCCCAGCATTGAATCGGTTGTGGAAGATTTTTGAACAGAATGGAAAACTCCCACTCTTGAGGCAGATAGTTTTTGTATTTGCTAGCGTATGCGTTGGGCGCCAAGCATGTGAGGCCAACCATTAGAATAAGAATTTTGGCAATTTGTTTCATTCTCGAACCTCCTAACAAGTAAAGGCGCCCGTTTGGGCGCCTTTATGTCTAACTGCATGTGGTCTTCAGCCCAGCAGCTCTTTCACCTTGGCGACTGTGCCCTCAGCCGTAATGCCGAAGCGCTCGAACAGCTCGCCTGCCGGGGCAGAGGCGCCGAAGCGGTCCATGCCGACGAAACCGGCTTTCTTCTCCTGGCCGCGCTCGCCCAAGAGCCAGCGGTCCCAGCCGCCGTCACGGACGGCTGCCTCGATGCCGACGCGGACCGGGCCTGCGGGCAGGACTTTGCGGCGGTAGGCTTCGTCCTGTGCTGCGAACAGCTCCATGCAGGGCATGGAGACGACGCGGGTTCCGATGCCTTCAGCTTCCAGCTTGGCCTTGGCTTCCATCGCGACAGAGACCTCAGAGCCGGTGGCAATCAGGATCACCTGGCGCTTGTTCTCGGCCTCGGCCAGCACATAGGCGCCTTTTTCGACCATGTTGGTCAGCTTGTGCTCAGTCCGGACGGTCGGCAGGTTCTGACGGGTCAGGGTCATCACCGACGGGGTTTCCTTGGAGGTCAGGGCGATTTCCCAGGCCTCGGCGGTTTCCACGGTGTCGGCGGGGCGGAACACATAGGTGTTCGGGGTCGCGCGGCAGATCGCCAGGTGCTCCACCGGCTGGTGGGTCGGTCCGTCTTCGCCGACGCCGATCGAGTCGTGGGTCATCACGAAGACCGACGGGATATGCGACAGGGCGGCCAGGCGCATTGCCGGGCGGGCATAGTCGGTGAAGCAGAAGAAGGTGCCGCCGTAGGGGCGCATGCCGCCGTGCAG
>JBFOLS010000483.1:0-4512 GCA_040830225.1 Leisingera sp. | reverse complement strand
GTGGCTGCGGAAGGTGGCCTCGCCGCCGACCGAGGCGGCGCCGAAGCCGGCGCCGTGGAACGCATCCCAGAAGCTGAGGGTCTTGAACCGCCCGGTGGCGGCGCGGGCGATCTTCAGCGCCACCTCATTGGCGTCGGAGCCGCCGGTGGTGAACAGCGTCTTGCCCAGATCGCCGGGGGTGGCCGCCGCCAGTTTCTCGGCCAGCTCCACCGCCGGTTCATTGGTGAAGCGGCGCGGGGCAAAAGGCAGATCGTCCAGCTGCTGCTTGACCGCCGCCACCAGCCGCGGGTGGCCATAGCCCAGGTGATGCACCGAGTTGCCGTGGAAATCCATGTAGCGGCGGCCGTCCATGTCCTCGATCCAGATCCCTTCGGCCCTGGCAATGGTGCTGACACAGGGGCTGGACAGGCTCTGGTGCAGGAAGGCCTCCGCATCCCGCTTCAGCAGCGGCGCGGAATTGGGGCCGATGGATGCCTGCTGCCAGGCCTTGCGGGCTTCGGATGTGTTGGATTCACCTTCCGTGTGGACAAGCATGGGGCGCCTCCGTGCAAGGGTTGAAAGAGAGGGGAAAAGCGCCGGGGCCGCATGGAGCCGGCCCCGGCGGGCCGGTGTTATTCCGGCCAGGGGAGAGAATAGGTTTTCACGTTGGTGAAGAACTTCATCGCCTCGATGACGCCTTCCTTCACCCCGTTGCCGGAATCCTTGATCCCGCCGAAGGGCGACATTTCGATCCTGTAGCCCGGCTGTTCCCAGATGTTGCAGGTGCCCACGTCCAGCCCGTTGATATAGGCAATCGCGCGGTTCAGATCGTTGGTGCAGACGCCCGAGGACAGGCCGAACTCGGTGGAGTTGGAGATCTTCATGACCTCCGCGTCATCGTCCGGCACCCGCACGACCGGCACGATCGGGCCAAAGGTCTCCTCCATCACCAGCTCGCTGCCGTGGGGCACCTTGTCGACCACGATCGGCGGCAGCAGGGCGCCGTCGCGGCCCGGGTGGTAGAGGATCTCGGCGCCTTCCTCTGCGGCCTGCAGCACGCGGTTTTCGAACAGCTCCGCCGCCTTGTCATGGATCACGCAGCCCAGCTCGGTTTCCGGGTCCTGCGGGTCGCCGAACTTGATCTTCCGGGCCTTCTCCAGCACCAGCGGCACGAAGCGGTCCGCCACGCTCTCCTGCACCAGGATGCGCTTGATCGCGGTGCAGCGCTGGCCCGAGTTGCCGGTGGCGCCGGCCACGGCGATGGTTGCGGCCTTCTCGAGATCGGCGTCGGACAGATCGTTCAGCACGATCAGCGGGTCGTTGCCGCCCAGCTCCAGCGCCTGGCGCTTGTAGACGCCTTTCTCGGCGATCATCTTGCCCACCGGCACGCCGCCGGTGAAGGTGATGATGTCGATGTTCTCATTGGTGATCATCTCGTCGCCGATATCCTGCGGCCAGCCGGTCACCACCTGGAACATCTCCGGCGGCAGCCCCGCTTCATAGAGGATGTCGGCCAGCGCAATGCAGGTCAGCGGCGTCAGCTCGGTCGGCTTGCAGACCATGCAGTTGTTGGTGGCAATGGCGGGCGCGATCTTGTGGCTCACCATGTTCAAAGGATGGTTGAACGGGGTGATCGCCGAGATCGCCTTCACCGGCTCGCGCTTGGTGAAGATCTTGCGCGCCTTGCCGTTGTGGGTGAGATCGCAGGAGAAGATCTCGCCGTCGTCCTTCAGCGCCTCGGCGGCGGCGAACTGGTAGACGTCCTGGGCGCGCTTGGTCTCATAGATCGCGTGCTGATGGCAGATGCCCAGCTCCAGCGTCAGCCATTTGGCCAGCCATTCGCGCTTCTCGCCGATCAGCTCGCCCGCCCGCTGCAGGATCTGGCTGCGCTCGTAGCGGGTAAGCCTGGGCGTGTAGTTTGCGGCAATCTCAAAGGCCATGCGGGCGTGCTCGGCCTGGCCTGCGGGCACATGGCCCACCACCTCGTTGGTATAGGGGTAGAGCACCGGCACGGTGTCTTCGGTAAAAACAACCTCGCCGCCGATGCGCATGCCCTCGTTGCGGATTTCAATCGTGCTCATGTCGTGCTCCCCGTTAGAGCGCCGCCGCCTGCGCGGCATAGAAGAAGGCGTCGAAGTTGCGCAGCACCGGCGCTTGCGGCAGCGGCAGGACGCGGTTGCAGATGAACGGCACCTCCTGTTCGGTCAGCCCGCCATGGCTGCGCAGCGGTTCATTCAGCGCCGCCAGGTCGTGGCGGTGCTCGGAGGTGCCGATGCAGATGTTCTCGCCCGAGACCAGGATGATGTCGCCGATCCGGTCGGCAGGCAGCTCGAAGCGCGCCACCGCCTCTTCGCGGGTCAGCACATCGGTGATCGCATCATAACCCGCCAGCCGCTGCATGATTTCTGCCCGGTCCGCGCCCTCGGGCAGGTAGCAGGTGGCAAAGGAGCCAAGCGCGCCGTGATGCACCACGTAAGGGTCGGTGATCGGCAGGATGACGCGGGCCTGGCCTTCGCCCAGCCACGCGTCCATCAGGTCCTGCACATAGATCACGCTGGGCGAACCGTCGGCGTGGTGCTTGGGCTTCATGCCGTGATCGGCAGTGACCACGATGGCCGCGCCCATCGCGTCCAGCTCGGCCAGGTACTTGTCGAACATCGCATAAAAGGCCTTGGCCTCGGCCTGATCCGGGCTGTATTTGTGCTGCACATAGTCGGTGGTGGTCAGATACATCACATCCGGCGCCCATTCCTTCAGCAGCTTCACGCCGGCGGCAAAGACAAATTCGCTCAGCTCCGCCGAATAGACCTCGGGCTGCGCCATGCCGAGCCACCCGGATGCCTTCTCCTGGCCGTGCTCGGCGGCGGTGGATGTGTCCGATTTCTCGGCCGAGAAGCATTTGGCGCGGTCCTCATCAAACGCCAGCCCTGCGCCCAGCAGCGCCCGCAGCTTGTCCTTGGCGGTGACCACCGCCACCCGCGCGCCGGCGTCGTAAAAGGCCTTGAACACGGTGGGCGCGCGCAGGAAGCGCACATCGTTCATCATCACCTCTTCGCCGCTGTCCGGGTCGATCAGGTAATTGCCGCAGATGCCGTGCACCACCGGCGGGCGGCCCGTCGCAATGCTGAGGTTGTTGGGGTTGGTGAAGCTTGGCACCACCGAATGCGCCAGCCGGTCGGTGCCCTCCGCCCGCATCCGCTTCAGCGCCGGCATCAGGCCATCCGCAATTGCCTTGTCCAGGTACTCCGGCTCGCAGCCGTCCAGGCAGATGGCAATCGCGCAGGTCCTGGGCACGTCATAGGCGCGGCCGTTTGCCACCACGGGGGATTGAATACTCATATCTCGAAGTCCTTTATCTTTCAGGATCGTCTTTTCAGGCGGCCAGCTTGGCGCGTTCTTCCAGCGCCGCGGCGGGCGGCGCCGCGCTGGCGACACCCATTTCGGCAAGCGTTTCCTTGGCGGCGGCCACAACCTGCCGCATCACATGCTCATCCATCTGCCCGATGCAGCCGACGCGGAAACTGTCCACAACCGTCAGCTTGCCGGGGTAGATGATAAAACCCTTCTCCTTCATCAGGCCGTAGAAGCGGTCAAAGACAAAGTTCGCATCCGCCGGGCAGAAGAACGTGACGATGATGGGCGACAGCCAGCGGTTCTGCAGCAGCGTCTCGAACCCCAGCCCGCGCATGCCGTCGACCATCACGTCGCGGTTGCGGGTGTAGCGGGCGCCGCGCCCTTCGACGCCGCCTTCGGCCTCATGGCCTTTGAGCGCCTCCAGGAAGGCCGCCACCACATGGGTCGGCGGGGTGAACCGCCACTGGCCGGTCTTTTCCATATGCGCCCATTGCGCATGCACATCCAGGGACAGCGAATGGCTGTTGCCCCTGGCCGCCTCCAGCTCCTCCTTGCGGGCGATGACAAAACCGAAGCCCGGCACCCCCTCGATGCATTTGTTGGCCGACGACACCATCGCCTCGTACCGGATCTGCGAGGGCTGCAGCTCGATCGCGCCAAAGGCCGACATCGAGTCGATCAGCAGCTTGCGGCCCGCGGCGTAAACCGCCCCGGAAATCTCCTCCACCGGGTTCAGGATGCCCGAGGAGGTCTCGCAGTGGATCGCCACCACATGGGTGATCGACGAATCATCCGCCAGGATCTGCGCCACCTCGTCCCCGCGCGGCGGCAGGTAGTCGCCCTTGTCCAGCACCTGATGGGCGCGGCCCAGATACGCCAGCGTCTGCGCCGACCGCAGCCCGTAGGCGCCGTTGGCCAGCACCAGCGCCTTGCCGTCCCGCGGCACGAAAGACGCCAGCATCGCCTCCACCGCAAAGCTGCCCGAGCCCTGCATCGGCACGCAATCAAACGCCCCGGCGCCCTCGCCCAGCAGCGCCAGCAGGCGGCGGCGCATGTCCCGCGTCATCCCCCGGAAATCGTCATCCCAGCTGCCCCAGTCCCGAAGCATCGCCTCCTTAACCGCATAAGACGTCGTCAAAGGACCAGGCGTCAGCAAGTAAGGCTCTCCCAAAAATGGAG
>JBFOLS010000482.1:0-11751 GCA_040830225.1 Leisingera sp. | reverse complement strand
ACCAGCGGCGAACGGCCTGCCGTCCCCACCGCAGGCCAGTTCCTGAAGGAGCAGGAGGAGGCTTTCGAGGCAGAGGCCTATGACGCGGGCTATGCGGAATATGCGAAAACGCGGATGTGGTGAAGGCCGCTGCCTACCCTGCCGTGCCTCTGGCTCCGCCAAGTGCGAATGACTGCATTTGCACGCACATGGCCAAGCCAGCCTCCCAGAGGAGACTAGCGCGTGAAATTCGTAAGCAATCGGGGTTTGAACTCCCGTGAAAACTCACCGGGATGCATGGCCCTCCTCCAGGCCGGCTTTACGCAAACCATCAACTATCGACTCCACGAGTTCATCCGGAAGCCGCCGTTTCCGGAACGGCTCGCGCGGATCTTCCGGGCAGGGCGGCTCGATCTGTGAAATATGCTCCAGCGTAGCCAGCCCTTTTTCCCGTTCCCCGGCCTGGCCGTAAGCAGCCGCGGTGGCCCATTGCACCATGCACATCTGCGGCAGGTTAATCTTAAGAACTGCAGTCAAAGCTTCCGGGAACTCCTCCTTGCGGAAATGATCCAGAAAAAACACGAAATGCGCCCAGGTCGGATAGCGCGGATTGAGTTCCATCATCCGCCCGACCAGTGCCTTCCCGCGCTCCCAATCACCAGAATAGAATGAGAAATTGCCGAGGTCGCCCACGACATCGGCGTTGTTCGGGTTTACCTCCAGCGTCCTGTCGACCAATTCCTTGAAGGTTTCGTAGCTCTCCCCGCGGATCTGGCTGACAATTGCGCGGATGTAATAGCCCATTTCGTTACTGTTATCGATTTCCGTTGCTTTTCTCGCCGCCGCGTCAGCACGCTCAAGCAGCGCGTTGGCCTCGGCCTCGCTGAAAGTCTCGTTCTTGTAGGTCTCGAGAAGGATGTTCGCCAATTCCCCCCACGCCTTGGAATAGTTGGGATCGATTTCGACGGTTTCCTCGAGGCACGCCCGTATATGCGCGCGCCGCTCCTGCGACAGCGCCAATCGGTACCAGGCCACCCGTGCAGTGCATTCATAGGCGGTGAGACTTTCCGGCCTGCCGGATTGCACCCGCTCCAATTCCTTCAGACGTATGACCCCCGTTGCGGAACCGATGGTCGCGACCACGCCCTGGGTGATCTCGTCAAGCACGGCGAAAATGCCGGTGGCTGTCAGGTCGCGGTTATAGGTTTCCGACCAGATGCGTTGCGCGCTGTTTGCGTCGAGCAGCTTGGCGGTCACGCGGAGGTTCTTGTCCGAGCGCCGGATGCTGCCTTCCAGAACATACTCGGCGCCAAGTTCCTCTCCGATACGTCTTGGGTCGACGGGCTGACCCTTGTACTGGATTGTCGCATTCAGGGAGTACACGAAGAGATCGGAAAACTTTGACAGCGTGGTGGCGATATCTTCAGTCAGGCCATCTGCCAGCGGCGCGCCATCCGACGGGCCGCCCAGATCGGAAAACGGGACAATCGCAATTTTCGGGCCGGACGGCAGCGGGGGGTATTCCCCGTCCGGGACAGACCAGAAGCGAAACGCCGCGCCAGCAACTAAGACCATTGCAATCACAAGGCTGGCAGCAAGGGTGAACCGCGGCCATTGCCTTCCCGTTCGATGAAGTTGCCTCTGCCCTGTCTGATTGACTAAACGGTAGACATGCACCGCTTTGGCAATATTTTTTACAATCCTCTCTCCGATATCCTCAAAAGTGGCATCCAGCCTGGTTCCCAGCTGATCATAGGCTTGCTGTGAAAGCCAAATGCCGCCCGGTTCCGCAAGTTCCTGCAGGCGGCTGGCGATGATGACGCCCTCGCCGTGCCGGTCATCCTCCTCGATAATCACGTCACCGACGTTAATGCCGATACGGGCGTTGATATGCCGGTCTTCGTCGATGCTGCGATTGCGTTCGGCCAATCCGGTTTGAAGAGCGACCGCGCATTCGACAGCGTTGACAACACTGTCGAACTCCACGAGCAATCCGTCGCCCATCAATTTGAATATGCGGCCGTTATGCCGTTCGACCTCCGGTTCAAACAGCTCTTTGCGAAGCACGGTAAGACGCGAAAATGTATCCGCCTCATCCAGTTCCATCAGGCGGCTGTAGCCAACCACATCAGCCGCGAGAATTGCAGCCACGTGGCGCTGGGGGCGTGTTTCAACCACTTTATGCGCCTTTTTCATGTGAGCGCAGCACATAGAATTCTAATGGCTGAAAAGGTTTTAGTCTATCGAGTTGCTAAACTGCCGCGGGACCGCAGCCTCTGCCCCTCTCAGCACCTCCGCAGGTCTCCCGCAATCGAAACTGGTTTTTGGGCGCTGCGCCCGCTACCCTGCCCGAGAGGGGAGGGCCAGTAGATGGAGCGCCGCCTGGCTGCAATTCTGGCAGCAGATGTCGTGGGTTATTCAAAGCTCGTTCAGGCGGACGAGGTGGCAACGCTCAAACGGATGAAAGATATCTGGAGCGAAATCTTCGACCCTCTTGTCACCGAGAACCACGGCCGCATCTTCAAGACCATGGGCGACGGTGCCCTGGCTGAATTCGCCAGCGCGGTCGACGCGGTGGAATGCGCGGTGGCACTCCAGAACGCGCTGCGCAGCAGGAATGACGAAATCGAAGGCGAGACAGCAATCGAGTTCCGGATCGGCGTCAATCTGGGTGACATCGTGGCCGAGGGCGACGATGTGCTAGGCGAAGGCGTCAACGTTGCGGCCCGGCTTGAGGCGGCTGCGCCTTCAGGCGGCGTGCTGACCTCGGACTATGTGCACAGCCAGGTCCGCGGCAAGGTGGGCGTGACCTTCATCGATGCCGGCCAGATCAGCCTCAAGAACATCGACGGCCCGTTCCGGGTCTGGCGCTGGGACGGCACCACCGCCAAACCGGAAGCCGCGGCCGGGACGCGTGAAAAACCCTCCATCGCCGTGCTGCCCTTCACCAACATGTCCGCCGACCCTGAGCAGGAGTTCCTGGCCGACGGCCTGAGCGAGGACATCATCACCGGGCTGTCGAAAATCCGCTGGTTCCTGGTGATCGCCCGCAATTCCACCTTTACCTACAAGGGCCAGGCCGTCGACATCAAACGCGTCGCCGCCGAGCTCGGCGTGCGCTATGTGCTCGAGGGCAGCGTGCGCCGGGCCGGCAACCGCGTCCGTGTCACCGCTCAATTGATCGATGCGTCAACCGGCCTTCACGTCTGGGCCGAACACTATGACCGCGAGCTTCAGGACATTTTCGATCTGCAGGACGAGATCACCCAGACCATCGTCGGGCGGGTGGAGCCGGAAATGGCCGCCGCCGAGCGCGAAAAGGCGATCAGCCGCAGAACCGAAAGCCTGGATGCCTGGGCCTGTTACCAGCGCGGCCTTTGGCACATGTGGGACTACAGCCGCGAGGACCACCAGAAATCCCTGGACCTCCTCAGACGGGCAACAGAGCTTGATCCGGGATTCTCCACCGCACACGCCTATCTTTGCTACGCCTACTATGAAGGCGTGGTGATGGGCTGGCCGGACGACCCGGAGCACCACCTGGAGCTGGGCATGGCGGCCGCGCGCCGCGCCTTGCAGATCGACGACACCGACCCGGTGGGCTATTTTGCGATCGGCCGCATCCATATGATGCAGGGCAGCCATGACCTGTCGATTGCAGCACTGCAGCGGGCCATCCAGCTCAATCCCAGCTTCAGCCAGGCGCACCACGGGCTGGGCATGGTGCTGACCCTTTCAGGCCGCCTGGACGAGGCGCGCGCTTCCGAGGAGCGGGTCGAGCCCCTGAGCCCGCGGGACCCGATCCTCTGGGCGACGACAATTACCCATGCGCTGGCGGATGTGCTGGCCGGCGACACAGAGGCCGCACTGGCCTGGGTGGACAAGACAATGCAGTTGCCCCGGGCCACCGGTTATTGGCCGCATGCGGTCAAGGCCGCCGCCCTGGTGCAGGCCGGGCGCCTTGATGAAGCCAGGGACTCGGTGCAGGCGGCCATTGCTGAACTGCCGAAACTTTCCATCAGCTATCTTGCCCGCAGCCTGCCCACCAAACAGCCTGGCGGGCTGGACCCCTATCTGGATGCCCTGCGCAAAGCCGGGTTGCCTGAATAGCGGCGGCGGCCAAAGAAGCAGCCAAAGAAAAAGGCCGCTCCAGCAGGAGCGGCCTTCTCTGAATTCGAACTCTCTGGCGGCTTAGGCTGCCAGCGCGTCCTGTGCCTGGCGGACGATGGCACCGAAGGCTTCGGGCTCGTGCACGGCCAGGTCGGCCAGAACCTTGCGGTCCACTTCGATGCCGGCCAGGTTCAGGCCGTTGATGAAGCGGGAGTAGGTCAGCGCTTCGTCGTGCGAACGGACAGCAGCGTTGATACGCTGGATCCACAGCGCGCGGAAGTTGCGCTTGCGGTTCTTGCGGTCGCGGGTTGCGTACTGGTTCGCCTTGTCGACGGCCTGACGGGCAACCTTGAAGGTGTTCTTGCGGCGTCCGTAGTAACCTTTGGCTGCCTTGATGACCTTCTTGTGACGGGCGTGAGTCGTGGTACCACCTTTAACGCGGGACATATCTCAGATCTCCTCTTAGCGGTCGTAGGGCATGAAGCCCTTGACGATCTTTGCGTCCGGTGCGGACAGGGTGGTGGTGCCGCGGGCGTCGCGGATGAATTTCTTGTGGCGTTTGATCATGCCGTGGCGCTTGCCGGCCTGACCTGCGATGACCTTGCCAGTTGCGGTCACCTTGAAGCGCTTCTTGGCGCTCGACTTTGTCTTCATCTTGGGCATTTCCGTCTCCTTCAATGCGGGTTCGCTAAACGCGCGACTCGGCATGCCTCGACGGCCGGCCGCGCGGAACAGAGCTGCCCAATAAGCAATGCTGCGGAAATGGGCAAGCAGATTCTCTACAGAAGCCGCCCGACAACCCGGAAAAATGCATCCGGGATCTCGCCCATCGAATAGCCGCCCGGCTTGGCGACCACTGCATAGGTGACCAGGCCGATAGCAATCAGCACCGTCAGAGCCGACGCCCGCGGCGGCCGCTGCTCGCTCAGCGCCGACAGAATGGACGGCACGGTGAAAGCTGCAATCACCAGCCCCAGGATCAGCGCAAGATCCGTATCCATGAACCGCTTCCCTCATAAACAGAAACACACAGGCAAATGGTAGGGCGCCCGCGGAGGGATATCAATCGGCGCGCCCCTTGGCCCGGGCAGAATGCCCGGGCCGCAGAACGGATCAATCCGGATCGGTGCTGTAGATCAGCCGCTCATCACAAGGCGCGATGCGCAGGATGTTGGTGGTGCCGGGAACGTTGAAGGGCACGCCTGCGGTGACCACGATCTGATCGCTGTCCCCGGCATAGCCGCCCGCGCGCGCCGCCCGCGCAGCGCTTACCACGGCCCCCTTGAAGCGGTCCAGCTCCGGCGTCATCACGCATTTGCAGCCCCAGCTGAGGCACAGCCGGCGGGCAGTGGAACTGACCGGCGTCATGGCGATGATCGGCACGCCGGGGCGCTCGCGCGCAGTCAGCAGCGCGGTGGTGCCGGACTGGGTGAAGCAGCAGATCGCCTTGATTTCGGTTTTCTCGGCAATCTCCCGCGCCGCCGCGACGATGGCGTCCGCCACAGTGGTGCCCTTGGCCGAGCGCGACGCGGCGATGATCTGGGTGTAGGTCGGGTCCACCTCGACCTCGGTGGCCACTTTATCCATGGTCTGCACCGCCTCGATCGGGTACTGGCCTGCCGCGGATTCAGCGCTCAGCATGATCGCATCGGTGCCCTCGTAGATGGCAGTCGCCACGTCGGACACTTCGGCGCGGGTCGGAATCGGGCTTTCGATCATGCTTTCCAGCATCTGGGTCGCCACGATCACCGGTTTCGCTGCGGCCCGGCACTTGCGCACCAGCCGCTTCTGGATCGGCGGCACCGCTGCCACCGGCAGTTCGACGCCAAGATCGCCGCGCGCCACCATGATGCCGTCGGAGGCATCCAGGATCGCCTCGAAATCCTCCATCGCCTGCGGTTTCTCGATCTTCGACAGCACCGCGGCGCGCCCGTCGGCCAGCGCACGCGCCTCAAACACATCCTTGGCCCGCTGCACAAACGACAGCGCCAGCCAGTCCACCCCCAGGGAACAGACAAATTCCAGATCCGCCCGGTCCTTTTCCGATAGCGCCGCCAAAGGCAGCACCACATCCGGCACGTTCACGCCCTTGCGGTTTGAGATGGTGCCGCCGATTTCGACCGTGCAATCGGCAAAATCCGGACCGCAGTCATCCACCACCAGGCGGATCTTGCCGTCATTGACCAGGAGATGCGCACCCGGCTCCAGTGCCTGGAAGATTTCCGGATGCGGCAGGCAGACGCGGGCGGCATCGCCTTCGGCCTCATCCAGGTCGAGGCGGAACTTGGCGCCCTCCTCCAGCTCTTCCTCGCCATTGGCAAAGACGCCGACCCGCAGTTTCGGCCCTTGCAGGTCAGCCAGAATGGCAATCGGGCTGTCCAGGTCCTGCTCCACCTGCCGGATGACCCGGTGTTTCTCGGCAATCTCCGGGTGGCTGCCGTGCGACATGTTCAGACGGAACACGTCGGCGCCGGCCTCATGCAGGGCACGGATGGTCTCATAAGTCTCGGAAGCCGGCCCCAAAGTGGCGACAATCTTCACATTGCGCGAGCGTTTCATCGGGGTTCTCTCCTCCGGACCCAGGTATGTTACCGCAAACAGCGTTTGAGGTGCTTATCCCCCAATTCCCATTCTGCCGCAACTCCCGTAAACAGCTTGCGGCAAAACATATCAGGCTCATGACATACACACCCTTTTTTGTTCACGGCGAAGACCGTCCCGCCCGCTGGCTGATCACCTGCGACCACGCCACCAACCATGTGCCGGAATTTGCCGGCGGCGGCGACCTCGGGCTCCCGCGCGAGGACATGGAGCGCCACATCGCCTATGACGTCGGCGCCTATGAGGTCTCCAAACTGCTGGGCGAGATGCTGGACGCCCCGGTGGTGGCCTCAAACTTCTCGCGCCTGGTGATCGACCCGAACCGCGGCGAGGACGACCCGACCCTCTTGATGAAGCTTTATGACGGCACCATCATCCCGGCCAACCGCCACGCGGGCGAGGCTGAACTGAAGGAACGGCTGGAAGGCTGCTACCGCCCCTACCACCGGGCGCTGGCCCGGCTGGCGGAACGCCCCGGCACCGTAATTGTCTCGGTCCACAGCTTCACCCGCCAGCTGCGCGGCCGGCCGCCGCGGC
This sequence comes from Leisingera sp., assembly GCA_040830225.1. Taxonomy (GTDB): domain Bacteria; phylum Pseudomonadota; class Alphaproteobacteria; order Rhodobacterales; family Rhodobacteraceae; genus Leisingera. The sequence goes on along the minus strand of JBFOLS010000482.1, from coordinate 4,524 downwards.
CCTGGGAGATCGGCATCCTGTTCCCCGAGGGCGAGCGCTTCTCTCCCTTTGTGGTGGATGAACTGAACCGCCCCGGCGATCTCTGTGTCGGCGTCAACGAACCCTATACCGGCTACCTGCCCGGCGACGCGATCGAAACCCACGCCACCCATGCAGGACGCCCGAACACGCTGATCGAGTTCAGAAACGACCTGATCGCTGAGCATAAGGGCCAGCATGAATGGGCCGAACGGCTGGCCCGCGTATTGCCCAAGGCGCTGGAAGCCTCCGGCCTCTGACCCGCCCCATTGCCGTTTCCCGCACCGGGAAACGGCGGCCGGATGTTGCAGAACCAGCGGCGTGCCCCCATATCTGTAACAGAAACGCAGGACAGCAACGGGAAAGGAGCCATCATGGCCCAGGAAACCCTCTCCGCCTTCTTCGGCTGGCTGACCATCTTGCATATCGGCCTGTTCACTTTGTCCGCCATCCTGCTGATGCTGATGCAGGATTGGGTGGCCCGCCTGCACGCCCGGATGTTCGGACTGGCGCCCGCGGATGTCAGTATCACCGTCTACCGCTGGCTCGGTACTTACAAAATCGTGATCTTTGCCACCGCCTTGGGACCCTGGGTGGCGCTGCAGCTGATCTGATCACCCTGACGGTGCCCATTGCCCGCCCCCGCCCCGGCTGCTAGGCCTGCGGGGACGCAAAATTCACCCCGGAGTGCCCGCCATGGACAAGCAAACCGAAATCGAGATCCAAGCTGCTGCCTTCCGCCGCCTGCAGAAGCACCTGATGGAAGACCGCACCGACGTGCAGAACATCGACCTGATGAACATGGCCGGTTTCTGCCGCAACTGCCTGGCGCGCTGGTATCAGGAAGCCGCCAATGAGCGCGGCATCGAGATGGACAAGAACGCGGCCCGCGAGGTCTATTACGGCATGACCATGGCCGAGTGGAAAGCCAACTACCAGACCGAGGCCGGCCCGGAAAAGCAGGCCGCCTTTGAAGTCGCGTTCAAGGAAAACGTCACGGACAAGCAGTAGGCTCAGCCGCCTTCCGCGCAGGCCGCTGCGACCACAGAACGGCGGCAAAAATCACTGCCCCGCCTGCCGCCGTCTGCAGGCTGGGCCGCTCGGCCAGGATCAGGAAAGCCAGAAGCGGGGCCAGCGGCGTCTCCAGCGCCGACAGCAGCGCCGTCTCGGCGGCAGGCAGCCGCCGCGCACCCTCGCACAGGGTGACCGAGGCCACCGCAAAGACCAGCCCGAACAGGATCAGCACCGGCATCTCCCCGTCCGGCACCGCCATAACCGGCGCGCAGGCTGCCGCCACCGGCAGCAGAAGCAGCGACGACACCGCATTGGGCAGCGCCGCCTTCACGTCCGGCCATTTGCGGTAGGCGGTCATGATGCCCGCCATCATCAGCGTCATGAACAGCGCCAGCAGATCGCCCTTGAGGCTGCCGCCCGTCAGTGCCCCCTGCAGGATCACAGCCACCCCGCCGAGCGAGGCCGCGCTGGCCAGCAGCACCCGCCGCCCCGGCGCCTCCCGCAGCACCAGCCAGGCAAGCCCCGCAGCCGCAAAAGGCGCCGCCGCATAGATCAGCGCCACATTGGCGACGCTGCTGAGCTTGAAGGCCGGGATGAAGGCCGCGCTGCCTGCCGCACCGATGGCGGCAATCAGCAGTGAGCGGCGGTCAAAGCAGCGGAACTCTTCAGCAAGCTGGCCGCGCAGCGCCAGCCAGCCGAGGGTGAACCCCGCCGCCGCCAGGCCGCGCCAGAAGATGACCACCCAGGCCGCCGCCGTCACAGAGCGGGTGAAAATCCCGGCGCTGCTGAAGACAGCGGCCGAGATCACAACCAGGGCAATGCCCGCCAGATGCCGTGTTTGATCAGGTGCCGCCATGCCTTGCTCCCCCTGGCCTTTCAGGACCCGCTTAGCACCGCGCTGCTGCCAGCAGAGTGTCAGCAATCAGGATTCGCCGTGCCATTCAGCGGCTGGCCGAAATCTCGCAACGTGAACAATTTGAGGAAAATTCCATGATTACCCTGCTCGCTTGCACATTGCTCCGGAAAACAGCGCTGCCGGACCGTGAAACCGCCCGCTCTCTTTACTCCAGCCGCACAGCCGCTAGTCTCGCGACGATTGTATTTAGGGGGATTTCCAGATGATGGGATTGCTGCTGCTGCCCGCCTTGCTCGGGACAGCGTTTCTGATTGTTGAAAACCAAGACGATGACGAGCCGAATTCCGACCTTGGATCGGAGGTAGACGAAACAGTCACCCTGACGGATGGTGACGACGAATTCGAAGGCGGCGATGAGGCCGAACGCATCCTGGGCGGCGGCGGCAGCGACCGGCTCAGCGGCGGCGGCGGCAACGACATTCTGGCGGGCAGCGACGGCGTGGATTTTCTGTCCGGGGACAACGGCGACGACACGATCTATGGCGGCGACGGGGATGACGGCGCTTTGGGCGGGGCCGGTGATGACTCGCTGTTTCTCGGCGACGGTGACGACGTTTCGGAAAGAGATGATTCCGAGGCGCAGGGAGCTGGCAACGACTTGCTGCGCGGCGGCGCCGGCAACGACATATTAACCGACGGCAACGGCGCGGATATGATTTACGGCGACACTGGCGACGACCTTCTCGGCAGCATAGACCACCCTGATGAGACCGGCGGACAGGACACTCTGAATGGCGGCTTCGGCAATGACACCCTGACTGGAGACAATGGTGACTTGCTGACCGGCGGCGCCGGCGCGGATACATTCGTGCGGTGGTACAATGCCGCCGACGAAGCGGGCGACCCGGTGCAGATCGAGGATTTCGACACCGCGGAGGATGTCCTGTCCTTGTATGTCTATGGCGGAACCGAAGAGGAGACCGCAGTGACCGCTGAATTCGACGGATCGGCTGGGGAAATCAGGATCACCGCGGGGACGGAAACAATCGCCATCCTACGAAATATGGAGGATAGCGATCTGGACAGCCTGAACATCGTCTTCCCATAGGTTGCCGGACCCAATTGCTGGGGATGCATTTTCCGGCGGGCGGGAGCGCTTTGCCTGCGCAGCGGACCCTCTAAGCCACGATCCCGCGGGATTTCAAAACATCAAACTCCTCGGCAGAGACCCCGGCGTCCGCCAAGACAGACGCGCTATCCGCACCATGGCTCCGGGGGGCGTGATCCAGCTCAGGGCTGCCGTGATCATAGGCAAAGCCGGCAACCGTCAGCCGCTGCCCCTCCACCTCCTGCACCACACCGCGGGCCTGGTAGTGCGGCTCGTCCAGGCTCTCCTCCAGAGTGCGCACCCGGGCGGCGGGCACATGGTGGGCGTTCAGCAGATCCTCCCAGTCCGCCGCGGTGCGGGTCTTCATCACCTCGGCCAGGATCTCCGCATCCCATGTCCGGCGTGCGGCAATCTCCGCCCGCGGCGTCCGTTCAATTGCTTCAGCCTCTGCCGGGCGCCCGGCACTGCGCATCAGTGATGCCATCTGCCGGTTGGTATAGGCGCCGATCATCAGCGTGCCTTCTGCCGTCTCATAAGCCGAATAGCCCGCCAGCGACGGGTCCTGGTTGCCATGCGGACGCGGGCACTTGCCGGTTGAGAGGGTTTGCATGGTGCCTGAGTTCTGCAGCATCAGCGCCGCATCCGCCATCGCCACATCAATCCGCCGTCCCCGACCCGTTACGGCCCGCCCGTAAAGCGCCGCGGAGATCGCAAACGCCGCCTGGGCACCGGTGCCGTAATCCACCATCGCAGGCCCCACCCGCACCGGATCCTGCCCAGCATCGCCATTGGCGGCCATGATGCCGCTGAACGCCTGGATCACGGTGTCATAGGCGGGATGATCTGCCTTCGGGCCCTCCTGCCCGAAGCCGCTGATGGCGCAGTAAATCAGATCCGGTTTCAGCTCCGCCAGCCGCTCGTAGGTCAGCCCCAGCCGCCGCACCGCGGGCAAGGTGTAATTCTGCACCACCACATCCGCGGTCTGCACCAAACGGGCAAAGACCTCCTGCCCCTCGGGCCTCGCCAGATCCAGCGCCAGGCATTTCTTGCCGCCCCCCTGCGCCTGGAACGCCAGCCCCATGCCTTGCGCATTCAGCTCTGCATCCGCGCCCTCGCCGCGGGTCATGTCGGGCTGCGCCACAGGCTCGATCTTGATCACTTCCGCCCCCAGCGCCGCCAGCTGAAACGCCGCAAAGGGCCCGGCAAACACATGGGTCAAGTCGAGAACCCGCACTCCTTCAAACGGCCGCATGGATAATCCTCCCTGTTACCGGGAGGCTAGGAGCAATGAGCAGGGCTTACCGGCCCGTTTCCGCCATCGCCCGCGTCGTTTTCATGCGGCGGCGGCAGCGGCGCTGCCCCGCAGGTTGAATAGGCAAGGGGCGCTGCCCCTCTTGGCCTGGCGGCCAATTCACCCCGGAGTATTTCGACAAAGGTGAAAAGGCGGGGAGCCTCCCGGCCGCCAGATTTGGCCCTCCCGCGGTCAGTGGCGCCGGAAAATCCGGCCGGCATTGGCGCCGAAGGATTT
>JBFOLS010000481.1:0-3772 GCA_040830225.1 Leisingera sp. | reverse complement strand
GTGTCCTCGGGCGAAAACGTGACCGCGGGCCTGATGGCGCTGACGCTGCAGGAGATGGATGTTCCGGCGCGCAGCTGGCAGGGGTGGCAGGTGCCGCTCAAGACCACTTCGGCGCACAGCCAGGCCCGGATCGAGGAAATTCCGCCGGAAAACATCCGTGCCAAGTTTGCTGAGGGCATGAAGGTGGCCGTGGTTGCCGGTTTCCAGGGCATCAGCCCCGAGGGCCGTATCACCACCCTGGGCCGGGGCGGTTCGGACACCACCGCGGTAGCCTTTGCCGCGGCGTTCGAGGCCGAGCGCTGCGACATCTACACCGACGTGGACGGCGTTTATACCACCGACCCGCGGATCTGCGACAAGGCCCGCAAGCTGGACAAGATCGCGTTTGAGGAAATGCTGGAGCTGGCGTCGCTGGGTGCGAAAGTGCTGCAGACCCGCTCGGTTGAACTGGCGATGCGCTATAAGGTGAAGCTGCGCGTGCTGTCCAGCTTCGAGGAACAAAGTGACGAGGCCGGCACGCTGGTCTGTGCCGAGGAGGAAATCATGGAATCCAATGTTGTGGCTGGTGTGGCCTATTCCCGTGACGAAGCCAAGCTGACCGTGCAGTCGGTGGCGGACCGCCCCGGCATCGCGGCGACCATTTTCACCGCTCTGTCTGATGCAGGCGTCAATGTCGATATGATCGTGCAGGACGTTTCTGAAGACGGCCGCACCGATATGACCTTCTCCTGCCCGACCGACCAGGTGGCCCGTGCCGAGCAGGCGCTGCTGGCGATCAAGGAGCAGGGCGAGCTGAACTATGCTGAACTTCTGGCCGATAACGATGTGGCCAAGGTTTCGGTGGTTGGCATCGGCATGCGCTCGCAGTCCGGTGTGGCAGCGAAGATGTTCAAGGTGCTGTCGGACGAGGGCATCAACATCAAGGTGATCACCACCTCGGAAATCAAGATCTCGGTGCTGATCGACCGCAAATACATGGAGCTGGCCGTGCAGGCGCTGCATGATGCGTTCGAGTTGGACAAGGCTGCGTAAGCGCCAGCGGGCAAAGAGTTTTCTATGAGTTGCGAAGGCGCCGTTCGGGCGCCTTTGTCATGTGCGGCCCACGGCGGGCGGTGAACCGCCCAAAGCCCCGGCATGCTGCTCTGATTGCAGGCAATACTGCAAAAACACTTGGACTTTTTCCGCCGGGGTGGGACAAGTGGGTGAGGAGCGCGCGCTGGCGCACTACTCTGGGCGGAATCCGTCCCGGAGAGCATTGGGGCGGCAGCGTAAAGGGTAAGGCCCGGGAGAGGGTGGCAATGGCTGACACGACAGAATCTGAAAGCAGGAAGCTTCTGGTTCGCTTGCGGGAAGCGATGGCGGGCGACGATGCCGGCCAGGCGCGGCTTGACAAGATCACCCATCTGATCGCCGACAGCATGGGGACCGAGGTGTGCTCGGTCTATCTGTTCCGCGATGAGGAGACGCTGGAGCTGTGCGCGACCCAGGGTCTGAATGTCGAATCGGTGCACCAGACCCGGATGCGCATCGGCGAGGGCCTGGTGGGCCGCGTCGCAAAAAACGGCAAAGTGGTGAACACCCCGGATGCGCCCAATGCCAAGGGCTTCCGCTATATGCCGGAAACGGGCGAGGAGCGCTTTTCCTCCTTCCTCGGGGTGCCGGTGCAGCGGCTGGGCGAGATGCTGGGCGTTCTGGTGGTGCAGTCCAAGGAAGCGCGCGAGTTTTCCGCGGATGCTGTCTATGCGCTGGAAGTGGTGGCGATGGTGATCGCAGAAATGACTGAGCTGGGTGCCTTTGTGGGCGAGGGCGCGGCCCTGTCGCCGCTGCACCAGCAGGCGGTGCTGATCCACGGCGGTTCCGCGCAGGAAGGTGCTGCGGAAGGCCATGTCTGGCTGCACGAGCCGCGGGTGATTGTCACCAACCCGATTGCCGACGACCCCCAGCGCGAGCTGGAGCGGCTGAACAATGCGGTTGAGGAGCTGCGGGTCGGCGTCGACAAGATGCTGGAGGTCTCGCGCAACGGCGACAAGGAGCAGCTGCAGGTTCTGGAAGCCTACCGGATGTTTGCCAACTCCAAGGGCTGGATGCGGCGGATGGAAGAAGACATTGCCCGCGGCCTGAGTGCCGAGGCGGCGGTGGAGAAGGAACAGTCGCAGGCCCGCACCCGCATGAGCCAGGTGCAGGACGCCTACCTGCGTGAACGGCTGAGCGACCTGGACGACCTGTCGAACCGGTTGCTGCGGATTCTGACCGGGCAGGGGTCTTCTACCGGGGCGGAGCTGCCCGAAAACCCGATTCTGATTGCCCGCAACATCGGACCCGGCGACCTGCTGGAATACGGCCGCAGCTTGCGCGGTATTGTGCTGGAAGAGGGTTCGGTCGGTTCCCATGCGGCGATCGTGGCGCGGGCGCTGGCGATTCCGCTGGTGGTGCACGCCAAGCGGATCACGACTGAAGCTCTGAACGGCGACCATATCATGGTCGACGGCGATCAGGGCGTGGTGCATCTGCGCCCGGACGAGACGGTGGTGGGCGCTTTCCGCGACAAGATCGCGATGCACGCGCAGGCGCAGGAGCGCTATGCCTCGATCCGTAACACGCCGGCGGTGACTACCGATGATCAGGCTATCAATATGGTGATGAATGCCGGCTTGATGGCGGACCTGCCATCGCTGGACGGATCAGGTGCCGAAGGGGTGGGGCTGTTCAGGACCGAACTTCAGTTTCTGGTACGTAACCAGATGCCGAAACGCTCGGAGCTGGTGGCCTTGTACAAGCGGGTACTGGATGCAGCGCACGGCAAGCCGGTGGTGTTCCGCACGCTGGACATCGGATCGGACAAGGTACTGCCCTATATGACCCCGACGGATGAACCGAACCCGGCCCTGGGCTGGCGGGCGATCCGGGTGGGGCTGGACAAGCCCGGGGTGATGCGGATGCAGCTGCAGGCGCTGCTGCGCGCGGCCGAGGGGCGGCCGCTGTCGATCATGTTCCCCTTTGTCGCCCAGTTCGAGGAATACCGCGCTGCCAAGGCCGAGGTCGACAAGACCATAGAGCGCGAGCGTATCCTGGGCCATGCCTTGCCGTCCGAGCTGAAGGTCGGGGCGATGCTGGAGACGCCCTCGCTGGCCTATGCGCCGCAGAAGTTTTTTGATGAGGTGAGCTTCATCTCCATCGGCGGCAACGACCTGAAGCAGTTCTTCTTTGCTGCCGACCGCGAGAACGAAAGGGTGCGCCGCCGCTATGATACGCTGAATGTGAGCTTTCTGAGCTTCATCGAGCGGATCGTGGAGCGCTGTGCGATTTCCGGCACGCCGCTGAGTTTCTGCGGCGAGGACGCGGGCCGCCCGGTTGAGGCAGTTTGCCTTGCCGCGATGGGCATCCGCACGCTGTCGATGCGCCCGGCCTCCATCGGGCCGGTGAAGTCGCTGCTGCTGCGGGTGGATCTGGGTGAACTGCGCAAGATCATCTCGGACGCCCGCCATCGCGGCGACCAGGCAGTGCGGCCTGCGGTGATGCAGTACCTGCGCGCGCTCTGACCTGCCGCCAGAGACTTTCCGGACCCGTGCTATTGCAGTGCGGGCCGCTCATGTTCCTCAATGAATGCAAGCGGTGCCGGTGCTGGGCCGCTTCGAGGTTTTTCGTCCATTTACTTCAAGCTTAAAACTTTATGCTTGAAGTTTTTCTGAACCCGCTTATCCTGACTTCCAGAGACGTGCGCTGAGCGGGAGAGGATGATCATGAAAATCGTCTGTCTGGGAGGAGGGCCTGC
>JBFOLS010000480.1:0-2942 GCA_040830225.1 Leisingera sp. | reverse complement strand
GGGGGGGGGGGGGGGGCGGGGGCGGGGGGGGGTGCCGGGGGAGGGGGGGGTTGTTTTTACATTTGCGGGGCGGGCCCGGGCGCAGCACCGCCGCTGGGGGTTCGAGCCGCGGGCCGTGGCGAAAGAGGCGGTGACCAGCCATGCCGGCGACGAATTCATGCGGCGGGTGCGCTCAACCGAGCGCGGCTGGCGCGGTCTGATGCGGATGCGGCGGCTGATGAACCCAGCCCGCCACGGGCTTTATGCGCTGCAGCTGGCGGCACACAAGGGCCTGCGGCGTCTTGTGGCGTTCCTGCTGCCGGTGATGCTGCTGCTGAGCCTGGCAGCAGCAGCAGAGCGGGGCGGTATCTATACCGCGGCGCTGCTGGTACAGCTGCTGGTCTACGGCATCGGCGCCGGATCGCTGCTGCTGCCACCTCTGGCGCGGCTGCCGGGATCAGGCCTGTGCCGGTTCTTCGTGATGGGCCATGCGGCTATGGGGTTTGGCATCCTGCGGGCCATGGCAGGGGTGCGCAGCGTGCGCTGGGCGCCGGCACGGAGGATGGCGGATGAATGACCGCGCTGCCAGCCGTGGCACGCCGGATCCGGCGCTGCAGGTCAGGGTGCTGACCAGCTGGGCGGCAATGACGGCGCTGGAGGCGGACTGGCGGGAGATGCATGTGCGCTGCCGCGGGCGGCTCTATTCCTCCTTCGACTGGCTGGCGGCGCAGCATGCTGCCTTTGCAGCACCGGGGCGGCTGCGGATTATCACCGTCTGGCATGACACGGAAATGGTGGCGGCAGCACCGATGTGCCTGGCCCGGCGGCAGGTCAGCAAGCTGCTGCCGTTCCACCGGCCGCGGGTCCTGACAAGCTGGGTTTGCAGCTACACCGGCTTCTTCGAGTTTCTGGCCACCAGCCGCACCACGCTGCGGGCGCTGCTGAAGGCGGTCGCGGCGGCGGCGTCGCCGGCCGGGGTCGAACTGGAGCCCTTCCGGGTCTGCACCCGTGATGCCTACATCACCCGCGGCCTGCGGCTTGAGGGCTTCCGCCTGTGGCAGGACCGGATCCAGGGCTGCGCCTTTGCCGAGAATCTCACCTGCTGGGACAGTTACTATGAGACCCGCAGCAGATCCTTCCGCAAGAAGGTGCGCCAGGGCAGCAACCGGTTGCAGCAAGCCGGGGTTGCCCTGGCAGCCTTTGACAGCCCGGCACAACAGGAAGCGCCGGGCCGGATGCTGGCGCTGTCCAGGCGTTCCTGGAAGCAGCGCACTGGCACCGGGCTGGCGGTCTTGCCAGGTGCTGAGGTCTTTCTGGGAGAGCTCTGGGCGCGTTTCGCGGCCGCCGGGGATGCCAGCATCGTGCTGCTGACCTTTGGCAAGCAGGATATCGCCTCTTGCTGCGCATTGCGTTTGGGCGGCACATGGTACTGTCTGTTCTCCGACTTCGATGAAGAGTTCGCGGAGCTGTCGCCCGGGCGGATGATGGTGTGCCGCGCCTTGCAAGTGTTGATCGGGATGGGCGCGCAGGAGCGGATCGAGTTCATGCGCTGGACCCATTTTCTCAAGGATTTTGCCACCAGTGCCTATCAGGTGCGCCGCTTGCGGGCCACGCCGCGGGGCAGCTTTGCCTATTGGCTGCTGAAGGCTGAAAATACCCTGCGCAAGATGGCAGGCGGCGGTGCGTTGCCCGGGCGCAGGAAACTGCGCCGGTCAGACGTTCTGGAGGCCGGAGGCGGAGGGGCATGACCATGCTGCACCAGCTGCACTGCGATTCTTCGGGCCTGCGCATCCGGCTGGAACACAGCCTGACACCCAAATCTAAGCAGCGGTTGCGGGAGTTTCTGGCGGAATGCCCGCCAGCCAGCTGGCTGCAATGCCCCGAGTTCACCCGCCGCTGCCCGCCGCCGGCCCGCCACCGTTATGTGATGCTGAGTGCAATGGAGCGGCATGGCCAGCTGGCGGGCTTTGGCCTCGCCCGGCTGTCGCGGTTGATGCCCGGGCGCTACCTGGCCAGCTTCCGGCGCGGACCGGTGACCCGGACGCCGGAGAACCTGGCGCGGATCCTGCCCGGCTTTGCGGCGCGGCTGCGCCAGATGGGCTGCTGCACAATGCAGCTGAACCCGCGCTGGAGCGGCGCTGCAGATGTGGCGGAAGTAACCCGGATTCTGCAGAAGGCCGGTGCCCGCCAGCTGCCCGCCGGCGAACAGTCGCTGCATGCGGCGACTGCGCTGGTCGACCTCAGCGGCAGGCCGGAGGACCTGATGGGGCGGCTGAAGCAGCGCTGCAGGAGGCAGATCCGCAAGGCCTGCAAGGCCGGGCTGGAAGTGCGCCCGGCCGAGACAGAGGCGCAGGCGGAGGCTTTTGGCACGCTTATGCGCAGTTTCTTTCAAGCGCGCGGCCTGGGCCTGGAAACGGTTCCGCCGGTTGAGCGCCAATGGGCGATGACCCGTGAGCGCGGGGCTTTCCTGCTGGCCTGGCATAAGGACCGCCTGATGGGCGGGCATGTGATGATCAGCGACGGCAACCGGGCGTTCTGGCTGGTTTTGGCGCGCGACGAGGGGCAGTGCGCTGCTGCCGCAGCGGGTTATCCGCTGATCTGGGAAGCTTTGAAGCAGGCGCAGGCGCAGGGGTTCGCTGCTTATGACATGGCCGGGGTCCCGCAGGAGGCGAACACGAATGCGGCGGCCCGCAACCGTGATCAGTTCAAATCAGCTTTCAATCCGGAGGTGACACCGCTGGTGCCGGCCCATGTGCTGCCGCTGCGCCAGCCGGATCACGCATTGCTGTTCGGGCTGCGGCAGAAGGCACGCAGCCTGCGGTCGTTCTGGAGGCAGCGATGAGCAGTCAAACGGCCATCCCGGTGTTTGTTCTGGGGCTGCAGCGCAGCGGCACCACGCTGGCGGCCAATCTTCTGGCGGCCCAGCCGGGCATAGCCGCCGTCGCCGCAAAGCATCACCAAGG
>JBFOLS010000479.1:0-8807 GCA_040830225.1 Leisingera sp. | reverse complement strand
TTCCTACCCGAGAGTCATGGGCACGGCATCCTGCAACTGGGTCCGGCGGACCTTAGCAATCCCGTCGAATTCGGAGGCTTTCGCCTCGAAGGCATCGCACAGACGCTGATGCTCCGATGTAAGGCCTTCCATCTTCAGAAGGATCGCAAGGCACAGAGCGGTGGGATAAACGTCGATTGTGGATTGAGACTTGCTCACGTCGTCATTGGGATGCAAGTGCTGATAATCACCATGCTCGTGCCCCAGCTTCTTCAGCGCCAAATTGGCAATTACTTCATTTGCGTTCACGTTGGTCGAAGTTCCGGCTCCGCCTTGAACCATGTCGGCTATGAAGTGCTTGCGGTGCTGACCGTCCAGCAGCTCGTCGCAGGCGTCCCGAGTGGCCGCGGCCTTCTCCGCAGGCAGCACGCCCAGCTTCCGGTTGGCACCTGCTGAAGCTTTCTTGACCATTGCCATCGTCTGCACCAGCTCAGGATGTTCCGACAACGGCACTTCGGAGAGGCGGAAATTGTTGAAGGCCCGGAGGGAATGCACTCCGTAGAGTGCTTCCTTCGGAACACTGTATGTGCCGAGTGAACCGGTTTCCGGGCGCATGTTTTTGCCCTCCCATCAGAATTCGGAGCGTCTCAAACGTTTGGCCAGTTCTTTGACAACACTAGTTTTACCGAAGCACTGCGCTTTGGCTCTAGTTGACGCTCCTTTGAGGAAGGCCTGCACCACCAGCCAACGGGCTGATGTATGGCCTGCACCGGCCGCCTCATGCAGTTAGTCAGGACAAAACACTCTGTGCCCTCGAAGGATTCGGGCCAGCAATCATGGGAACAAAATGCGGATACTGTTGATCCATACCGGCGGAACGATTGGAATGGTCCAGGCGGAGGACGGCTTCGAACCGAAGGAGGGCGTTGTAGAAGCCGCGGTGCAGGATCTGGTTGAAACAGGAGGCGTCCGTTCCTCAGTGGATATTCGCAAACTTGATCCTCTGATCGACAGCGCGCAGGCAACTCCTGCAGACTGGATCCGGATCGCGCAAACCGTTTTCGATGCCAGGGAAGACTACGATGCCTTTGTCGTTACCCATGGCACCGATACGCTGGCCTATACCGCAGGCGCACTGACCTTGGCGCTTCCTGGCCTGAAGAAACCTGTGATTGTGACGGGGGCCATGCTGCCGCTGTCTGTTAAGGGGACGGACGGGCGCCGGAACCTGAAGGATGCGCTGAAAGGTGCCGCGGGTGCGGCACCCGGCGTCTGGGTGCAGTTCGCCGGGCGGCGGCTGCACGGCGCAAGGGTCCGCAAGTCCCACTCCAGTTCATTTGATGCCTTCGAGGCGGGGGATTGGGTCGTGCCGCCGGTCATTCCGGCCGACCAGCCATCGATCAGCGCACTCGGAGATTTCAACGTCGGGGTGTTTTCCGTCACGCCGGGGCCCTGCACCGGATTGCTGGCTTATGCAGCTGACCATTGCGATGCTGTGCTGCTGCGATGCTACGGATCGGGAACCGCGCCTGACACGCCCGAAATGCGCGCCCTGCTCGGCAAGGCGCGTGCGCGTGAAATCCCGGTCATTGCCGTCAGCCAGTGTCCCGAGGGCGGCATGAAGCTGGGCACCTATGCCGCTGGAAAAATGATGCGTGACAACGGTGTGATCGACGGCCGCGACATGACCCCTGAAATGGCTTACGTGAAGCTGCATTTCTGTCTGAGCCGGGAATGCGGATACCAGGCCCGGCGCGACTTTCTGGCCGGGAGCCAATGCGGAGAGCTGAACCCTTAAGACAGGGGCGCCTCCAGCAATCGCCCCTCTTGCCGCATGCCCGTGGCCAGCATGCTGCGCACTTCGCCCGGAATCTCGGGGTCATCAGGCTCATAAAGCGCGCACAGCCTCATGGCCTTACTCAGGTCCAGGCTGTCCCCCAGGAACTGGTAGACGATTTGAGATGCTGCGGGCGGCCGCGGTGCCCTCGCTGCTACCCCGGAAACCACCCCGCTCAGATAACGGATACGGTTGTTGTAGCTGGGGTAAAGGATGATCTGCATGACCTCGTTCCGGGTCAGCGTCTCCATGACGGTCATGAAAATGCGGTCGCCAAGCAGAAAGCATCCGCCTTCGTATTTGCAGGTGAATTTGCGCTCGCCCGGTACACCCACGCTTTCCACGCTTTTGACATTCACGCCATAGGGGGTGCGGTAGAGCCGGGTCAGGGACCGGAGTATCTTCCCGGGATGCGACATGGAATTGTAGTAAGTGAAAAAATACCCGACATAATCGTCAAGACCACTGCGCGAAGCCATGCGGATATCATTGGCAACAGCCGAAACGATGTTTTTCTCGGCCCGGACGCCGGACTCGCTTGGCTTCAGTCGAACCAGTTCGGCAAACTGTCCGTGCGGCATGAGGATTTCAGCCTCTTCGACGCCGAAGAAATCGCACATGCGCCGCATCAGCCGCAGGGAAGGAAGGGTCTCGCCGCTGAGATAGCGGTTGAACTGAGATCTGTTGACGCCAAGCTGCCGGCACACTTCAGCGATCGATTTGTGATAACTGCACAGCAAGCGCAGGTTCTTCGGAAGGTCCCTGGGCACTGCTCTCCCTTTCCCTAGTTGACGCTCTTTTAGTATCAACTTGCTTCTGTGCTATGCAAGCTAGTGAAATAGCTTTCCCTCCTCCCCTGCATAGTGTGGGCGCATCCAGCGCGTATTGGTCTGCGCTGCAAATGGAGGAAAACATGGAATTTCTTGAACTGATCTTCGGCAAGATCGGTGATCTGACCTGGGGGTGGTCGCTGATCCCGATCCTCGTCGTCTTCGGTGCGTTCATTACCTTGGCAACGGGGTTTGTGCAGTTCGAATTCTTCGGGCGCATGTTCCGCGTTTTGCGCACTGACGCGAATGCGGACGATCCCGAAAAAATCTCGGCACGCGAGGCCCTGCTGGTCTCGATCGGCGGACGCGTGGGCGGCGGCAATATCGCGGGTGTTGCAGTTGCAATCACCCTGGGCGGCCCGGGTGCAGTATTCTGGATGTGGGCGATCGCCCTCGTTGGCATGGCAACAAGCCTGGTCGAATGCTCGCTGGCGCAGTTGTTCAAACGCAAGGTGGGCGAAAACGACTACCGCGGCGGTCCGGCCCGCGCCATCATCCACGGGCTGGGCGCCGAATACAAATGGCTGGCCGTTGTCTACGCAGTCTGCCTGATTGCAGCCTTCGGCCTCGGTTTCAATGCTTTCCAGGGCAATACCGTTGCGGGCGCGGTTCAGGATACCTTCGGCATTGGGCGAGTGTGGACCGGGACCGCCCTGGCGGCAGTTGCCGGGGTAATCATCTTCGGCGGCATCCACCGTATCGCCAAGGCCGCAGATGTCGTGGTTCCGGTTATGGCGATCGGGTACATCCTGCTGGCGCTTCTGGTCATCATCCTGAACATCGGCGATCTGCCGGGTGTCATTGCATCCATTGTCAAAAATGCCTTCGGCCTGGAACAGGCTGTCGGCGGCGGCATGGGCGCAGCCATTGCCCAGGGCCTGCGCCGCGGCCTGTTCTCCAACGAAGCGGGTCTTGGCTCGGCTCCAAACGTGGCTGCAACCGCCGAGGTGCGCCACCCGGTCAGCCAGGGCATCACACAGTCGTTCTCGGTCTTTATCGACACGATCCTGATTTGCTCCTGCACCGCTTTTGTCATCCTTCTCGGCGACGTCTACGTGCCGGGCGCGGAAGGCATCGACGGTGTCGCTCTGACCCAGCAGTCAATGGTGTCCCATCTGGGGGCATGGGCAAGCTACTTTCTGACCGGGGCAATCCTGCTCTTCGCCTTCTCGTCGATCATCTACAACTACTATCTGGGTGAGAACGCGATGACCGTTCTTTCGGAGAACCCTGCGGCGGTGACAGTGCTCCGCATCGCAATCATGGGCATCGTTTTCCTCGGCGCGGTGGCACCCGGGGCAACGTCGGTCTTCTTCTTCTCCGACCCGATGATGGGCATTCTGGCACTGGTCAACCTGCTGGCCATCATGATGCTGTTCCCGGTGGCAATGCGGCTGCTTCGGGATTTCCGGTCGCAGCTCAAGGCTGGCGTGGAGCGTCCCGTGCTCAACCCGGATGATTATGCTGACCTGGACATCGACCGGGAGGCATGGGCAGGCAAAGAACCTGCAGTGTTGGCGGATCCGGTACCTGCCGAATAAGCTGGAAAAGGGGCCGGGTTGAAGCCCGGCCCTGACAACCTGAGGGCATTGTGCCGTGGTGGCAAGTCGGGCGACGCCCGCGCGTGCCCGGATTTGCCAGCATCAATTTCGGCGTTGCACGTTTCGAGATCATCCGGAAATTTCGTAGCATCTGCCTCTCTGGACTCAAAGTAGCCTTGCGCTGACGAAGAGTTGAGCTTGGATGATGTGCCGATCGAACGGGCAACTCCAATACTCCATCTTCGCATTGCGGCAGAGCTCTTCCAAGAACCCGAAGCCTTGCTTGCCTTGCATCAGGCAGTTTTCGAGCACTATCCGCATCAACAACCCAAGCTCGCCATGCTCAAGGCGACGAAATACGCGAACCATTTCCTGAATGTTGATCCGGAGGAAGATCATATCTCCGGCCATGGGGCTCCCATTCGGATACCAGACTCCCTTTCTCACCGGCTGCGCGCAGGTGAGGGATGTATTCGGAATGTCTTGAGGTTTGACGAGCTGACTAACCCAAGAGTCGCTCGGCACATACAAAACTGAGCGCCCTAACGGCGCGCCTTGGCGTCTTCGATCACGGCTAGGATTTCCGAGTGCAGCCAGCAGGACGACGAGCCAAGTTTGATCGGCTTGGGAACGGAGCCGTCCGCCACACGACGCCAGAAGCTCGGTACGCTGATCGACAGCATTTTCGCGGCTTCACTGACTTTGAGCAGCGGGTCGACGCCAGATTGGGGAGAGAGCGACTAATTCGACATGTCTTCAGATGCTTCAAGTAGGTACGGGTCAGGGCCTTCCGCGCTGTTTCAGCCTTCGTGTGCCAAATCGGTGCGAAACAGTCTCGCAGGTCGATTTAAGTGATCTCGGCGACTGGCACATGGCCCGGCTTCTGTAATCCGTGCAACTCGAGCGGGCTGAACCAGAGGCCAGCCTTTCCGCCATCTCTCAGCTCCGCCTTGTGAGCTTCCCCGCCTCGAGCGCCAAGATGCCGCGTGCAGTCAGTTTGTTTCCGGCCATAGAGCTCTCGCTTCTAGTCCACCTCCAGGTAAAGTATTCATTGCACCCCGTCGAGACTGAATGAGACATTAAAGTTCTGTAATTACAGGGAAAAGAGTTCAATCGCGCACGGATTGACATCAGTCAGAGCAACTAGATACGGGTTTCAAGGCACCTACAGGGAACCGGCAGGGAAAAGCCGGTCTTTCATAGCTGAAACCCTCGCCTGACTTCAGCCTGCGAGCCGCCCGCCCGGCCCCTGTCCCACCGTTTGCGCCGGGGACTCGAACACCGCCTGGATGCAAGGGTGCTTTGCCAGGATCTCAGCTCCGCCGGGCACCAGACGCGGATCGAACACCCCGTCCTTCCATACCGCCGTTCCATCAATCTCGACGGTCGGGTCCAGCACATTCAGCGAAATCTCCCCCGGCGCGTAATGCCCGCAAGTGTGGAAATGAAGCAGCCGCGGATTACCAAAGGCCGCTCCGCTCCAGCGCTCGAAACTCTCTGCCGCCGGCATATGATAGGCGCAGCCCGGATGGATGCCGGCATGCCAGGAGTGCATGGTCATCGGATCAAGCCCGAACTGTTCGCCAACCGAGGCATAGTGCATCCGGGCGCAATGAACGTCCATCTCGTGGCCGTCAAACCTTTCCAGCACATTGTCACGGAAATGCACTGCCAAAGGCTCTTTCAAGTCGCAACCGTAGGGCTCATAGAATTTCGACCCGGTCCCCACCAGGAACCCGTCCTGCATAACCACGCCGGAGAACCCCTGCGCAGGCACGGGCGCAAATACCGACATCGGGAACCGCGTCACCGAAACATCCGCGGCACCGGATTTCGGGAACCCCGCCCCCGGCCCGCTGAAATCCGTGCCCAGCGGGCACGTCACCCGGATATGCTCAGCCTGTGCAAACAGCGCATTCACCGCATCTTTCAGCGCGACAAACCCCTGATAGCTGGCCCGCCCGAAACCGGAGGCGAGCATCCCGGCATCAAGCGCATAAGACATGATCGGACTGATCCCCTGCATATCAGCGTTGAAGCGGATCTGATCGCCGCTGCGCGACAGGAACAGCACCCGGTCTGAAGCCTTCATCCGAGCCACCAGATCAGACGGCAGCTCGGCGCCCAGCGGGTCAAATGGCAGGATTTCGGCCTGCGCCTTTATCCCCAATTCCCGCGCCCTTTCCAGAACCGCATCGCCAATCGCCTGGTCGTAGTAGCCATTCGCAGGATCCTCGCACAGGACCAGCAACCGGTCGCCGGCATGCAAGCCGCCGCAGTTGACCAGCAGGTTTCCGGCCCCGGCCTGAAGATCCTTGTCCAGCATGCCGCATCCCTCTCTCGCGAAACGTACACCGATGTTACCTGCCGCACCTGATTCCGATCCAGAAGAATTTTCACCTCAGTAGAATTTTCTACTGTTATTAAGTGGCCGCTTTCCCTTATCTTCAGCTCAGGAAAACGCGGAGAGACCCCGATGAGCGCATGGATTGAGATGATCCCGGACGAGAAGGCCGAAGGCCGGCTCAAGGACCTGCTGGACAAGGCGCGCACACCGCATGGCACCGTCGACACGGTGATGCGGGTGCATTCGCTGCGGCCGGAAACCATGAACGGGCATGTCACGCTTTACCGCTCGGTGCTCCACTCGGACGACAACAAGCTGCCGTTCTGGTTTCTCGAGGTCATCGCCAGCTACACCTCGATCCTGAACGATTGCACCTACTCATTGACCCATCACTTCATGAACGTGCGCAACCTGCTGAAGGACCAGCCGCGCAGCGACCGGATCTTTACTGCGCTCAAGGCCCACCGCCCCGAGGACGAATTCGAAGGCAAGGAACTGGCCCTTCTGCGCTATGCAGGAAAGCTGACCACCGACGTGGGAAAGATGGTGAAATCCGATTTCGAAGCACTCAAGATTGCCGGCTGCACCGACGGCGAGATCCTGGAGGTGAACCAGGTCTGTGCCTATTTTAATTACTCCAACCGTCTGCTGAACGGTCTCGGAGCCACCACAGAAAACGACGTGATCGGTTACTACAAGGGCGACGAGTAACCCTCACAGCCCCGGCTTCTGCTGCGGGCCGGCCTGAAACGGCCTCAGCGCTTCGACAAAAGCGTCGAGGAAATCCAGCGCCAGCAGTGAGCGGCTGCCCGACACCGGCCGCAGGATCGACAGCCTGTGATGTATGGCAGGCTCAAAAGGCACGATGGCGATGTTCTGGCCTCGGAACTGTTCCGCATCCAAGGCGCTGACAACAGAGGCGCCCTGCCCCTGGCTGATGATAATGCAGGCGGTCGAGAACTGCCGCACCTCGATCCAGCTGTTCAATTCCACCCCGGATTCGGAAAACGCTTTGTGCAGCCTGCGGTAAAACGGGCTGTCGCGGCGGGTGTGGATGATCTTGCGGTCCTGCAGGTCACGCGGCGTGATAACATCCTGTTCTGCCAAAGGGTCGTCCTGCGGTAAAACACAGACAGTGCGGATGGAGATATCAATGTTCTCCACCGCCGGGTGCGAAGCAAACCCGTCGGTGATACCGCAGTCATACTGCTCGCCGATGATCCACTCCAAGATCCGCTCCGGGCGGTCCGGCTCCAGTGTCAGCCGCACGCCGGGGCGGTGCTCCAGGAACCCGGCCAGAAGCTTGGGCAGCAGCGCAGTCGCGAACCCCGGCAGACAGGCGATACGCAGGTGCCCGGCGGTGCGTTCCGTCAAGTCCCGGTTGAGTTCCTCAAGGTGGTTCAAACTGTCGAAGACGCGCCCGACCTCGGATAAGAGATAACGCGCCTCGGAAGTGGGAATCAGCAACCCGTTCTTGCGGGTAAACAGCTCCACCGCGACGGATTTCGAGAAATCAGACAGCAGCCGGCTGGCTGCGGGCTGTGAAATCCCCAACGTTTCGGCGGCGCGGGTAACAGAGCCTGTGCGGGCAACGGCCTGAAAGGCCTCAAGCTGGCGGAGTTTGAATTTCAAGGAGTTAGCCGTTCTGCGAGGATGAAAGTTACGGCACTACATAACATTGTGTTATGTTTTTTGTCAAAAAACTTTTGCTTGAATTATTTTTCTGCCCGGACAAAAGCTATCCGCAGAGCCAACTTTGGGAGAGAAGCTCATGTCCGTTAAATCCTTGCTCTGCGCCTCGGCTGTTCTGGCCGTTGCTGGCAGCACCGCATTTGCAGAAACCGAAATTCAGTGGTGGCACGCCATGGGCGGCACCAATGGCGAGCGCGTCAACAAGATCGCCGAAGATTTTAACGCCACCCAGGACGAGTACAAGGTCGTGCCCGTCTACAAAGGCAACTACACTGAAACCATGACCGCGGCGATTGCCGCCTTCCGTGCCAAGGAACACCCGCAGATTGTGCAGGTCTTCGAGGTTGGCACCGCCACCATGATGTCCGCCAAAGGCGCCATCTACCCGGTCGAAAAGCTGATGAACGATGCAGGCGAAGCCTTTGACGGCGACGCCTTCCTGCCCGCGGTGGTCTCTTACTACGAAACCCCCGAAGGCGAACTGCTGTCGATGCCCTTCAACAGCTCCACCCCGGTCCTTTGGTACAACAAGGACGCGCTGGACGCGGCAGGCGCCGGCATTCCGACCACCTGGGACGAAG
>JBFOLS010000478.1:0-5411 GCA_040830225.1 Leisingera sp. | reverse complement strand
GTGGAGCTTTTCCCCGAGCTTTGGCATTTGCGCACGGAACTCTGAAACAGCGGTAAAAGAAACAGAGGCTCCCGCCCGTCATCAAGGGGCGGGGCCCCTTTTTTCCCGTTGGGCCCGGCGCCGCGCCTTTGGCGCGGCGGGCCTGCGCGGCTGCCGTTGCCCTTCAGCCGCCCGGGATCTCCAAGGCTTGGGCGCAGAGCGCCGCGTAACTGGAGACATCCGCCTGATAGGCTGCATACCCGGCCGCCGACTTTTTGATCCCTTTGAGACAGGCGCAGATCACCCGCGCCAGGTCCTCTGGCGCGGCCGGCAGTTTCACGCGGCCCGCCTCAGCCTCCGCCTGCAGCCAGGCGGCATAAAGCGTGCTTAGGGCCGCCTCCCCTTCCTCAATGGTTTCGCCCGCCACGCTCATGGAGGTTTCCAGCAGTTCCATCCCATGCGGGGAAGACATCATGCTCTCCATCGCCTCGCCGCCGTGGCCCGCAAAGGCAGCGGCAAGCTTGGCGTTCAGATCCCCGTCCACCGCCAAAGCCGCTGCAATCTCGGCCTGGGCACGGGCGTAATAGCCCTGCACCAGGGCGCGGAAGATCGCCTCCTTGTTCTTGAAATGCAGATAGACCGCGGGCCGCGACATACCCGCTCCCTTGGCGATGTCATCCATCGAGGTCTTACGGAATCCATAGGTGGAGAATGCTGTCCAGGCGGCGGTGAGGATCGCCTGCTGCTTTGGGTCAATGCCTGCCATGTTCATAAACCCGCTTCTGACATCTGATGTAAAAAATGTCAATTGACACCATGACACATTTGCCTATTTTTGTCACAACGACACAGCCAGGAAGGCACAGCCATGTCCACCACGCTACGCATCAACGGAAAGAGCCATCAGATAGAGCTGCCGGACGAGGTGCCCCTGTTGTGGGTGCTGCGCGATGAGGCGGACCTGACCGGCACCAAATTCGGCTGCGGCGTGGCCGCTTGCGGCGCCTGCACCGTTCATATCGACGGCGAGGCGGTGCGCTCCTGCCAAGTTGCATTGTCGGATGTCTGGGGCGAAGTGACCACCATCGAGGGCATCGGCACGCCGGATGCCATGGCCGCGATCCAAAAGGCCTGGGTCGATCATCAGGTTGCCCAATGCGGCTATTGCCAGTCCGGCCAGATCATGCAGGCGGCCAGGCTGCTGGCAGAGAACCCAGCGCCTTCCGATGCAGAGATTGACGAGGCGATGCAGGGAAACCTCTGCCGCTGCGGCACCTACCCCCGGATCCGCGCGGCCATTCACGCCGCAGCCCAGGCACTGCAGGAGGCATAACCCATGGCCAATATTGGAAAAATCGCGCGCCGCACTTTTTTGATCGGTTCTGCTGCCATCGTTGGCGGCGTGGCCTTCGGCGCCTATTACGTCAGCCGCCCGGCGCCCAACCCGTTGCAGCCGGGCGAAGGTGAGGCGGCGCTCAACCCGTTTGTGCTGATCGACCAGAACGGCGTCACCTTGTTCGCTCCGCGCGCCGAAATGGGCCAGGGCGTCAAGACCAGCTGGGCGGCGCTGATCGCCGAAGAACTGGATGTGGAGCTGGACCAGGTCCGCGTCCTGCACGGGCCCGCTGCCAAGGCCTATTACAACTCCGCCTTCATGGCGGATGCCCTGCCGGGCAAAGGCTATGACACCAGTAATTTCAAGCACTCCATCGGCGAGGCGCTGGGGCATCTCGGCAAGGTGCTGAGCCTGCATGGCACCGGCGGCTCCACCTCGATGAAGGACGGGTTCAAGCGGATGCGCCTGGCAGGCGCTTCGGCCCGCGAAACACTGAAACAGGCGGCCGCAGAACGGCTTGGCATCAGCCGCAGCCAATTCAGTACCGCCAAAGGCGCGGTGATTGCGCCGGACGGCACTGCAATCCCCTATGGCGATCTGGCCATGGAAGCAGCCAGGCTTGAACCCATAGAGCCGGACCTGCGCCACAGGAACGAATGGAAGCTGATCGGCAAGTCCCAGCCGCGCCACGACATGGTGGAGAAAGCCACCGGCACTGCTGAATTCGGCATCGACGTGCGGCTGCCGGGGATGAAGTTTGCCTCGCTGCGGATGAACCCGCGCCAGGGCGGCGGCATGAAAGGCTTTGACGCCAAGGCTGCCAGCACCATGCCCGGCGTGGAGAAGGTGATCGACATGGGCACGGGCGTCGCCGTGGTTGCCAGCAACACCTGGCTTGCCATGCAGGCGGTTGACGCGATTGAAGTGGAGTGGGAAGACGCCCCCTACCCGCCGGAAACCGGTCAGATCTTTGCACGCATTGCCAAGGCCTTTGATGATGAACCCAACTCAGTCATGCGCGATGACGGCGATGCGGATCAGAAGCCCGAAGGTGCAACTGAACTGACAGCAGACTATCAGGTCCCCTACCTCGCCCATGCCACTATGGAGCCGATGAACGCCACGGCACTGCTGAAGCGGGACAAACTGACGGTCTGGTGCGGCAATCAGATGCCGACCTTCACCCAGTCCAAATGCGCCGCAGAAGCCGGGCTAGACAGCGAACAGGTGGACATCCGCACGACTTACCTCGGCGGTGGCTTCGGGCGCCGGGTGGAGTTCGACTATGCAGTGCTGGCAACCCGTGTGGCAAAGGCAATGCCCGGGGTGCCGGTGCAACTCACCTGGAGCCGCGAGGAGGACATGCGCCACGACATGTACCGCCCCGGCGCCATGGCCCGGATGCGCGGCGCTGTAAAGGATGGCCAGGCGGTGCTGCTGGACGGCAAGGTGGCCGCGGCCTCGCCCACTCATCAGGCGATGCAGAGGCTGGCAGGCTTTACCCCCTCCGGCCCCGACAAGGTCCATGTGGAGGGTTTCCATAACCCGCCCTACGCAATTCCGAATTTCCGCATGGCCGGCCATCTGTCAGAGGTACAGATCCCGATCGGCTTCTGGCGCTCGGTCGGCAACAGCTTCAACGCCTTCTTTGTCGAAAGCTTCATCGACGAAATGGCCCATGCGGCAGGCACCGACCCGATGGAGCTCCGTCTGGACCTTGCGCGGCGTGAATGGGCTCCAGCCGCGGGTGTGCTGGAGGCGGTGAAGGAAATGTCCGGCTGGACTGGCAAAACACCCGAAGGCACCGGCCGGGGCGTGGCCATGTGCTACAGCTTCGGCACGCCCGTCGCCGAGGTGATCGAAGTGGTTGAGGAAGACGGCTCCATCCGTATCGGCAAGGCCTGGATCGCCTGCGACATGGGCCAGGCCATCGACCCGGAGATCGTCAAGGCGCAGATGTTCGGCGGCATGGCCTATGGGCTGTCAGCGGCCTGTTTCGGGGAGATCACCTTCTCGGGCGGTGCGGCTGAACAGGGTAACTTCCCGGACTATGACGCCCTTCGCATGCACACGATGCCGGAAACCGAGGTGCGGGTTCTGGAGACCCAGACCCATATGGGCGGCGCCGGCGAGCCCGGCACCCCGCCGGCCGCCCCGGCACTGGCCAACGCGCTGTTTGACCTCACCGGCAAGCGCGCCCGGCAGCTGCCCCTGATGCACGCGTTTGATCTGCTGATCTGAGCCAGTCTGCGGCCTGCCAGTTGGCGGCAGGCCGCAGACGCCGGCATCAGTCCAGAATCTTGACCATCCGGTAGTTGTGGATTTTCACTCCGCGGCGCTCGAATTCACGCCGCCGGTCCAGGGCAAACCCCATGCGTTCAAAGAACCCGCGGGCCGCCTCGCTGGCCTCCACATACAACAGCCTCATCCCCTGCCGCTGCGCAGCGGCTTCCAGCCGGGCGTACAGCGCGGCGGCAGCACCCTGACCGGCAGCACGGGGATGGCAGAACAGCATGTCGATGGAGCCGTCCGCCTCCAGATCAATAAAGGCCACGGGCCTGTCTCCTTCACTGGCAGCAACCCAAACAGCCCGCCCGTCGGACATCTTCCGGCGCATGGCGTCTGCCGGCGGCACCTCCGGGCACCATGCAGATACCTGTTCAGGCGAATAAAAGCGGTTCGCGATTCCGTGGACCGCCGCGTGAAACACATCGGCCAGAGCCTCTGCGTCCTCAGCTTTGAACTGTCTGATCCGGAAAACTGCAGCCCCGCAATCCGGGCCGGCGGCCATGTCCAACGTCACCAAATCACCCTAGGCCGATTTCTGCAATCCGGCCTGCGCACCGCCTTCCGTCCAGGCCCTGACCGCGGCGCCAAAGGCTTCAAACAACGGCCGGGACACCGGATCTGCCGCAGCCTCCCACTCCGGGTGCCATTGCACCGACAGGGTAAAGCCCGGCGCATCTTTGACATAAACCGCCTCCGGAGTGCCGTCGGGCGCATGGCCGTCCACCACCACCCGCGGTCCCGGGCGTTTGATGCCCTGGCCGTGCAGCGTGTTTGTCATCACTTCCTCGGCCCCGAACAGGCGGTGAAACACCCCGCCCGGGTTGAACTTCACCGTATGGCGCAAGGCGAACTTCTCCTCCAGCGTGCCGTCCGGGGGCATCCGGTGGTTCATTCGTCCCGGCAAATCGCGGATTTCAGGGTGCAGCGTGCCGCCCATGGCCACATTCACCTCCTGAAAGCCACGGCAGATACCCAGGAAGGGCTGACCGCGCTCCACGCAGGCGCGGATCAAAGGCAGTGTGATCGCATCTCGGGCCCGGTCAAAGGCGCCATGCGCCTCGGTCTCGGCCTCGCCGTATTCATGCGGATGCACATTGGGCCGCCCGCCGGTCAGCAGAAACCCGTCAAATGTCGCCAGCAGTTCGTCAACGGTGACAAAGCGCGGGTCAGACGGGATCATCAGCGGCATACAGCCCGAAACCTCGGCAATCGCTTCCGAATTCATCGTGCCGCCCGCATGCACGGGATACTGATCGTTGATCAGATAGGAATTGCCGATAATGCCAACCTTGGGACGCGCCATGTTCCACTCATAAATCTATTTCCTGAAGAAAAACCTAGCTCTGGTCCCTGCCAGGTTCAACAGCCGGCGCGGCGCAACAGATTGTTCACGCGCGCACAGGCCTGGAATCTGACGCAGCGGAACCGCCGCCCCGGCTCATGAAACGGGGCGGCAGGGTGTTCTATGCTTTTAGATTTCGCCCTGAAGGCCAGCAGCCTCGATTCCGGCCACCGCGGCAATCGCATCATTGTCCGAGGTGTCGCCGGTTACCCCGACGGCACCGATCACTGTGCCATCCGAACCGCGCACCAGCACGCCGCCCGGCACCGGCACCAACTGGCCGCCGTAGACACCGTTCACCGCTGCCATGAAGTAAGCCTGCTGTTCCGCCCGCGCCATCTGCGCAGTGCCCGCCATCCCCAGCATCACCGAGCCATAGGCCTTGCCATGGGCGATCGGGAACCGGCCTGGCGCAGCGCCGTCCTCGCGCTCGAACGCCTTCACATGGCCGCCCGCGTCCAGCAC
>JBFOLS010000477.1:0-7778 GCA_040830225.1 Leisingera sp. | reverse complement strand
GATTGCCCGTACACTAGGCGTTTCGGCGTCAAAAATGCTGATTCCGCTCAGCTACGCAGCGATCCTCGGCGGCACGCTGACCCTGATCGGCACCTCGACCAACCTGCTGGTCGACGGTGTCGCCCGGGCGCAAGGCATGGAAGCGTTCAGTATTTTCGAGGTGACGCCTTTGGGGCTGATCCTGGTGGTCTACGGCATGGTTTACCTGCGGTTCATCGCGCCGCGGCTTCTGCCGGACCGGGACAGCATGGCCATGCTGCTCAGCGACAAGTCGAAGATGAAATTCTTCACCGAAGCGGTCATACCGCCGGAGAGCAACCTGATCGGCCGCGAAGTCTCCGGCGTACAGCTGTTCAAACGCCCCGGCGTGCGGCTGATCGATGTGATCCGTGGCGATGCCTCGCTGCGCCGCAACCTCAAAGGGGTCGAGCTGCAAGTGGGCGACCGGGTGGTTTTGCGTACCCGGATGACCGAGCTTCTCAGCCTGCAGTCCAACAAGGAGCTGAAGCGGGTAGACCAGGTTTCGGCAGTGGAGACCGAGACCGTCGAGGTGCTGATCACGCCGGGCTGCCGTATGGTCGGGCGCTCGCTTGGCGCCATGCGCCTGCGCCGCCGCTATGGCGTCTATACACTGGCGGTGCACCGGCGGAACCAGAATATCGGCGTGCAGCTGGATGACCTGGTGGTGCGGGTCGGCGACACGCTGCTCCTGGAAGGCGCGCCAGCCGACATTCAGCGTCTGGCGGCCGATATGGACCTGGCCGACGTCTCGCAGCCCACTCAGCGCGCCTACCGCCGCAGCCATGCGCCGATTGCCATCGCCGCGCTGTTCAGCATCGTGCTGCTGGCGGCCTTTGGCGTTGCGCCGATCCTGATGCTGTCGGTCTTTGCCGTGGCTCTGGTCTTTGTCACCCGCTGCATCGACGCGGATGAGGCGTTTTCCTTTATCGACGGCAGCCTGCTGGCGCTGATCTTTTCCATGCTGGCCATCGGGGCGGCGCTGGAAAGCTCCGGCGCGGTGGAACTGATCGTCAACGCCATTGCGCCATTCCTCTCGATGCTGCCGCCGTTCCTGCTGGTCTGGGCGGTCTACCTGCTGACCTCAGTGCTGACCGAGCTGGTCTCCAACAATGCAGTTGCCGTGGTGGTCACCCCGATTGCCATCGGCCTGGCCCAGGCCATGGGGGTGGATCCGCGCCCGCTGGTGGTTGCGGTAATGGTGGCGGCCTCGGCCTCCTTTGCCACGCCGATCGGCTATCAGACCAACATGCTGGTCTATGGCCCGGGCGGCTATAAATTCACCGATTTCCTGCGTGTCGGCATTCCGCTGAACCTGAGCGTCGGGCTTTTGGCCTCACTGATCATTCCCTTCATCTGGCCGCTCTGACCGGTGCGGCAGACTGCTTGGCGGCGGGTTTCCGCCGCCGATGCAGCCGTTTACGGGAAATTATTAAAGCAATGCCCATATGAAGCCGGGAGAGGTTTGATTTGGGTGGAAACAATGGATTTCAAAAAGACATTCCTGGTCGTGGTTCTTGCAGGCTCAACTGCGATTGCACTGATGTCGCAGGCCTGGGCCGTCAATCAGGCAAAACCTGCAGAGACGGCAGAAGAGGCCGCAAGATCCTTGTGACGGATATTGCCAAGGCTTGTTGTGTAAGAGGTTCTGCGCCGCTTGTTACAGCGGCCAGAACACAAGGATGGCCGGAATGGATACGGCAATGACCAGTGCTTCCAGCGGCAGGCCCATCCGCCAGTAGTCGCCGAAATGGTAGCCCCCGGGGCCCAGGACCAGCGTGTTGTTCTTGTGCCCGATGGGGGTCAGGAAGGCTGCCGAGGCTGCCACCGCCACCGCCATCAGAAACGGATCGGGGGACACCTCCAGCGTCTCGGCCATCTGAATGGCGACCGGGGCAGCCACAATGGCTGTTGCCGTGTTGTTCAGCACGTCCGACAAGGTCATGGTGACGATCATCAAAACGGTCAAAACTGCCCAGGCAGGCAGCCCCGCTGTCAGCCCGGTCAGCGCATTGGCGATCAGGGCGGTGCCGCCTGACGCATCCAGCGCAGCGCCCAGCGGGATCATCGACCCCAGCAGCACCACCACGGGCCATTCCACGTGGTCATAGATCTCCGCCACCGGCAGGATCTTCAGCAGCACATAGCCGATGGCCACCAGGCCCAGGGCAACCGGAAGGTAAAGCAGGCCCACCGAGGCCGCCAGAACGGCAGCGGCAAACAGGCCGATCGCCGCCCAGGTCTTGTCATTTGCTGTCACTGCCAGCCCGCGCTCCGCCAGCGGCAGGCAGCCGAGCCAGTCGGTGACGTCCGCGCTGCGCCCGCGCGGGCAGAGCAGCAGCAGGATGTCGCCGGCTTCGATCTCTGTCTGACGGATGTGCCGGGTGATCCGGCGGCCCTGGCGCGACACCCCCAGCAGCACCGCGCTCTGCCGCCAGGCAAGGCCGATGGACTGGGCGCTGCGGCCGCGGATGCGGGCGGTTTCGGGCACCACCATTTCCACAAGCTCAAGCCCTTCCCCGGCGGCGGTCAGTTTCTCTTGCCGCGCCGCATCGGCAAAATCCAGTTTCAGGGCGCTGCGGAACTCATCCAGCGCATCCGGTTCTGCCTCCAGCACCAGCGTATCGCCTTCTTTCAGCAGGGCAGCCGCGGAACGCCCGTAGCGCCGCTTGCCGTCCCGGATCAGCCCCAGGATCGCCACATCCGCTTTTTCGGCCTCCTCGTCCAGCCCGCCCAAACGCTTGCCGATCAGGTCCGAGCCTTCCCCGACCGTCAGTTCCGCAATATACGGCGCCAGCTGCGCCTCTGATGCGCCGGCTGCGTTCTCCCGTGCCGGGATCAGCCGCCAGCCGATCAGCGCCACAAAGGCAAGTCCGGCCAGGGCTGCAACCCCGCCCACAGGCGCAAAGTCGAACATCCGGAACGGTTCGCCCAGCGTCTCTTCGCGGATCGCGGCGATGATGATATTGGGCGGCGTGCCGATCAGGGTCACCATGCCGCCCAGAATGGTGGCAAAGGACAGGGGCATCAGGCTGAGACCCGGCGCGCGGCCTGCCTTGCGCGCAGTCTGAATATCCACCGGCATCAGCAAGGCCAGCGCCGCCACATTGTTCATGAAGGCCGACAGCACCGCCCCGACTCCGCCCATCAATGCAATATGCGCGCCCAGGCCCCGGGCGCTGTCCACCAGGGTCCGGGTAATCAGGAACACCGCGCCGGAGCGCACCAGCCCGGCCGAGACAACAAGCACCAGCGCCACCACCAGCGTTGCAGGATGCCCGAACCCGGCAAAGGCATCTTTGGCGGGCACCACGCCCAGCACCACAGCAGCCATCAGCGCGGCAAAAGCGACCAGATCATAGCGCCACCGCCCCCACAGAAGCAGGGCAAAAACGGCAGCAAAAAGGGCAAACAAAACGGCTTGATCAAAACTCATGCCGCCACTTTAGCCCCTCCGCGCAATCGAACAAGGGGAAGGCCGGGGCTGGGGCGCTTGAAAGCCGGCGCCACCAGAGGCTATATGAGCGCCAACCAGAGTTTACAGCAGCAAGGATGCACCATGGCAGGCCATTCAAAATGGGCAAACATTCAGCACCGTAAAGGCCGTCAGGATGCGGCGCGGTCCAAACTGTTTTCCAAGCTGGCCAAGGAGATCACCGTGGCCGCCAAGATGGGCGACCCGGATCCCGACAAGAACCCGCGCCTGCGCCTGGCGGTCAAGGAAGCCAAATCGCAATCTGTGCCCAAGGACGTGATTGAGCGCGCAATCAAGAAGGCCGTGGGCGGCGATGCCGAGAACTATGACGAGATCCGCTACGAGGGCTACGGCCCCAATGGCGTTGCCGTCATTGTCGAGGCGATGACCGACAACAAGAACCGCACCGCCTCCAACGTCCGCTCCACCTTCTCCAAGAACGGCGGCAACCTGGGCGAGACCGGCTCGGTCGGCTTCATGTTCGAGCGCAAGGGCGAGGTGGCTTATCCCGCGGATGCAGGCGACGCCGACACCGTGATGATGGCGGCGATCGAGGCTGGCGCCGAGGATGTCGAAAGCTCCGAGGACGGCCACATCATCTACTGCGCCGACACCGACCTGAACGACGTGTCAAACGCGCTGGAAGGCGAGCTGGGCGAATCTGAGTCCACCAAACTGGTCTGGAAGCCTACCACCACCACCGAGCTGGACCTGGAGGGCATGCAGAAGCTGATGAAGCTGGTCGATGCGCTGGAAGACGACGACGACGTGCAGCGCGTCACCACCAACTTCGAGGCCTCTGACGAGGTCATGGCGCAGCTCTGATCAGAGCCGCTGCCTGTAGAACACAAGGCCCGCAGGTTTGGCGGGCCTTTTCTTTTTCCGGCTCCTATGCCGATGGCTTGCGGCGGCTTCCCCGGCTGCTTCTTTCTGGTCTTAAATACTCCGGGGTGAGGCCGCAGGCCGAGGGGCAGCGCCCCTTCCGCTCAATCCAGCTTGCGGTAGCGCAGGATATTGCCGCGCGGCAGGTACATCAGCACCAGTTCCAGTTGGTCGACATAGTCGATCACATAGCAGTAATCCTCGCCGGTTTCCTCCTCGCGGGCGTATAGATACGGGCCGCCGCCTTCAAAATTGTGGCACCATTCCGAGACCGACAGGTAATCCCGCCCGGAATAAGCCCCGTCGTAGGTGTTTTCACGCTCCGCCCCCAGCACGGTGAATTGGGCGTTGGGATCATCTTCCGCGTACCAATGCCCCTGAAGCTTGCCGAGCAGCCCGTCATGCTGGGTCCACGGGCGCACCGTCACATCGCGAAGCACGACATCGGCGGTGCGGTCGTAGACGGCCTCTAGATCGCCTTCCACGGTGAGCGGTGTGCCAATGTCCAGGGCCTCCATGACGGAAAAGACAAACTGGGGCGTGCGACCGTCATCACGGACAAAGAACTTGGTGCCGCTGGCGTGGAAACTGCATTCGCGCACGCCTTCCGAATGGCACTCCTGCAGGATCACATTATCGGTGTATGGCTCGCCATAGGTGCCGGGCGCAGTGCCCGAAGGCGCTGCAGGGGCCTGCGCGGCCGGGGCAGGCGCGCCGCCTGCGGGATTGAGTGTAAGCGTGAAATGCGTTGCGGTTTCCCCGGTATCAAGCTTGCGGAACCCCTGCGTGTCATAGCCGCGCGCGCCGCAATTGCTGTCGCCGCGGATCGTGAACGCCTGCGATGTGGTGCAGAATGTGTAATCTCCGCTGGCAAAGGCCTCGCCCGAGGCGTTGGCCCGGTAGTAGTAATAGCGCTTCTTCAGATCACCGCTGACCGGTGTTTTGCATTCTCCGGCAGGAATGTTCCACCAGCCCTCCGAAGTCCATTCGCCATCGCTGGAATATCCGATGGCCAGGCTCAGGCTGTGTCCGGCGTTGTTGCAGATTTCCAGCCCGGCCAGAGCGGGCGATGCAGTCAGCCCCAAGGCTGCGGTCAACAAAATATGTTTCATGAAATGTCCCCCGGTTGATGCTTGAAACGCTAGGGGGCAACGGCCGGTCCGGCAAGCAAAACCAGCCCGGCTGCGGCTATTGCCGCAGGCCGGTAACGACGCCGCCTTCCAGCAGCTCCTGCGGTTCCGGGATCCAGAGCCCGTCGTGCGGCACCGCAAAGATCCGGCTGGCAAACTCTGCGCTGATGCCTTGCTCCAGCAGGTAGGCGCGGTCCTTTGTTTGCTCCTTCTGCAGATCGACCTGCAGCGGCCCGTTTCCGAATTGCAGGGCGTAGCTGTGAAAGCCAAGCTGCCCGTCCGGTCCCAGGCTGCGGCGGTTCCCCGATACAAACAGCAGTGTGCAGGCCGAGGCGCAAAGCCCATTCGCGTGGGTGTCCAGCCCCCTGCGCCGGATCAGCCTGGCGGCCCCGCGCGCCTCGGCAATCAGCCCGCCGGGGCTGGTCAGCTCAATCCGTTGCAGTCCGGGATTCAGCTCTGCCAGATGGTCAATCCGGCGCATCAGGCCAAAGGTGATCTCGCCGTCAAAAAGCAGGGTGCTGCCGTCTTCGGAAACGGTCAGGGAGTAGAGGGCAGCACGCTCCCTTGCCATTTGTTCTGCAAATGGAACTTCCTCCGTGTGACGGGCAATCAGCACGGCATCCCACCACAGCGTGAGCGCTGCAAGCCCGGCAAACAGCAGCACCAGGTACCCGCCCCAGACCGGCGCCATCGCTCCGGTGCTCTCCACATGGGCATCGGCGCTGCGCTGAAAGGCACGGAACTGCCATAGTAGGAAACTTCCGTCCGCTGCCATCAGAGCAACGGCCAGCGGCACCGGCAGCTTGAACCATTGATTGGCCGCCAGCCAGCCCAGCACCACAACCGCCCGGGGCAGCAGCACCTGCCAGCCCAGGCTGCGGGGCAGGGAGGGGGGGGGGCGCATCAACCGTGCCGCCTGCCAAAGGCGGCGAAGTTTTCTTGCAGGAAAATTGCCCCGGAATTCCGAGATTTCCGGGCCGCCGCGGCGCGGCTTACTCTACAAATGCACAAATCTCCTCCAGGGGCTTCTTCAGCTTGGCAACTGAGGGCACTGTCGCATCCGCCGCCGGGTGGCCCGCGGCGATGATCATAGTGGGTTTCTCCGAGGACGGGCGGTCCAGTGCGCCATTGAGGAACTTCATCGGGTTCGGCGTATGGGTCAGCGTGCACAGCCCTGCCGTATGCAGCGCCGTCAGCAGAACACCGGTGGCAATGTTCACGCTCTCCGGCACATAGTAATTCTTGAACCTTGTGCCGTCGTCGAATTCGCCCCAGCGCTGGGCAAAGACCACGATCAGCCAGGGCGCGGTGGTCAGATGCGGCTTCTCGGCATCGGTGCCGATCGGCTCCAGCGCCTTGATCCATTCGTCGCCTGCGCCGCCCGCGTAGAACCTGCGTTCTTCCTCTTCGGCTTCTTGCCGGATCCGCGCCTTGAGTTCGGAGTTCGAGACCGCAGCAAAGAACCAGGGCTGATGATTGGCCCCGGAAGGCGCGGTGCCGGCGGCCCGGATGCAATCCGCGATCACTTCCCGCGGCACCGGCTGGTCCGTGAAATCCCGCACCGTGTGCCGCCGCTGCATGTGTTTCAGGAACTCTGCAGCTTTCTCCTGCATCTCGGCATCGGAATACCCGGCCCGGTCGGGCAGGGGGAGCGGCTCATAGCTCAGGGCGTCTTTGGCAAACATCTGCGGGCGGTCCTATCGGTCTTGTGTCAAATACTGCTTGGCAGATTTCTGCACCGCCCGGGTCACCTCCGCAAGGGCCGGGGCCATCACGCGGGAGACTTGCCAAGTCAGCGGCACCGCCAGCGTTGTACCGGGGATCAGCGGGACCAGGCGGCCGGAACGGATATCCTCCGCCACCATCGCCATCGGGTTCATGCCCCAGCCCAGCCCTGCTGCGGCGGCATCGATGAACGCCTGTGTCGAGGGCAGGAAATGCGCAGGCGGCGCCAGCCCCGGCGCCACATTCTGTTCCAGCCAAAGCCGCTGCAGATTGTCTTTTGCATTGAAAATCATGCAAGGCGCGCGCGCCGCCGCCGCGGCTGTCACCCCCTCTGAAAACCAGCGGGCCATGAACGCCGGGCTGGCTGTCGCCGCATAATCCAGCGTACCCAGCGGATAGGCATCAAACCCGGTCACCGGCCGCGCGCTGGCTGTCACCGCCGCCGAAACCTCGCCCCGCTTCAGCCACTCGGCGCTGTGGTCCTGATCATCCACCACCAGATCAAACAGCACGCCTTCGACCTCGGCCATGGCGCCAATGAACCAGCT
>JBFOLS010000476.1:0-2756 GCA_040830225.1 Leisingera sp. | reverse complement strand
CGTTCTGGCGGCCCAGTTCGCGCGCCCACATGCCGGCGGTGTTCACCACGACGTCGGCCTGAATGTGGCCCTTGTCGGTGCGGACCCCTGTCACACGGCCGTTTTCCACCACGACTTCCTCGCCCTTGGTCACTTCGAACACCTGGACGCCGCGTCCTCGGGCGCCCTGGTTCAAGGCTGTGGTCAGGTCCACCGGGTTGATCGAGCCGTTGCTGGGGATCCAGACGCCGCCTGCAACACCGTCCAGATTGACCAGCGGGTAGCGTTCCTTGATCTCGTCGTGGCTGATTTCACGCGCTTCGATATCGAACAGCCGCGCAAAGTCGATCTGGCGGCGCAGCTGGCGCATCCGGTCGGGGTAGCGGGCCACCGTGACGGAACCCGTTTGGCGGAAGCCGGTGGTCTGGCAGGTTTCGGCTTCAAGCTCCTCAATGATCTCGGTGCCGTAGGAGGCGAACTCGGTCGACAGCGTGTCGCCGCGCAGCCTCCCGACCAGGCCGGCGGCGTGCCAAGTGGTTCCGCAAGTGAGCTGCTTGCGTTCCAGCAACACCACGTCGGTCCAGCCCTGTTTGGCCAAGTGATAAGCGACAGAGCAGCCATGCACGCCGCCGCCGATGATGACGACCTGAGCGCGGTCAGGGACTTGTTTTTCCATTTTTCATTCCTTTGCAGATGGTTGACCGGCGGCATGCGGAGGGAAGCACGCCGGGACTGAGAGGTTAGACGGGGTTTGAAAGGGCCTTGCGGAGCCGGACGACCGAAATCAGGTGCAAGGTGACAGCGAGAACGATTAGGCCGAAAATGGTAGCGGCAATCGGGCGGTTGATCATGTCCAGAGGCGTTTGCACATTGGCGAGGGCGATGCGCAGCTTCACTTCCATGATACCCCCCAGAACCATGCCGAGGACGATTGGAACGATTGGCAAGTTTAGCCGTTTCAGCACCATTCCCAATACGCCGAAACTGGCGGCTATCGCGCAGTCAGTCACAGAATTTCTGAGGGCGTAGACACCTACAAAGGATAGTGTGAGGATGATCATGCCGAGATAGCGGTTAGGAATGACAATCACTCGGGTCAACTGGCGCGAGAACAGGATCAGGAACACCAGAGCCAGCACGTTAAGCACCAAAAGGCAAAGATAGAGGCCAAGTACGAACTCGGGTCGCTGTTCGAAAAGGCCTGGGCCAGGGATCACGTTGTGGACGTAGAACACGGTCAGCATCATTGCGGTTAGGGCTTCGCCTGGGATGCCGAGTGCCAGCAGCGGGATCATTGCGGCGGCAGGCACCGCGTTGTTGGCGGCTTCCGAAGCGATGATCCCTTCGGGGGAGCCATTGCCGAATTCCTCGGGCTGCTTCGACGTCTTCTGAGCCAAGGAGTATGAGAAGAATTGCGCTAGGAACTCTCCGACTCCGGGAATGATGCCGAAGATCACCCCGAAGCCGGAAGAGGATAGCACGGTTTTGGGAAACCGCAGCACTTCGAACAGATGCTGGAACACGCCGCGCCTGATTTTCGGCTCTGCCGCATCCTGATCCTTGCCAATCAGCAGGACTAAGGCCTGGCTGAGGGCGAAAAGCCCCAGCACCACGACGATGACGTCTATGCCCGAGGTCAGCCAAGTCTGATCAAAGGTGAACCGTTTCGAATAGCGGATCGGTTCCAGCCCGATGGTGTTGATGAAAATGCCAAAGCACAGCAGGGCCCCGGCGGCCATGTTCTGGCCGCGGTGGACAATGACGACCAGAACCATGCCCAGGAGGGCGGCAAGAAAGATCTCCTTGGCGCCGAAGTTCGGAGCGATACTGGCCAGGAGAGGCGACAGGGCTATCAGGGCCAGCACCGAAATGACCCCGCCGCAGAAGGACGCGCCATAGGCCAGCGAAATAGCACGGGTGGCCTCACCCCGGCGAGTCAACGGGTAGCCGTCATAGGTTGTCAGGGCGTTGACGGCGGTGCCGGGGGTGTTCAGCAGAATCGCAGGCAGTGCGCCACCGAACATCGAGGAGCCGTAGATGCCCAAAAGCAGGGTCAGGCCGGTAAGCGGCTCCATGGCGTAGGTCGCGGGAAGCAGGATGGCGATGGCAACCGCCGGTCCCACGCCGGGGATGGCGCCAATAATGATGCCGCCCAGTGATCCGGCAACCAGGGCAATCAGGATGTCCCAGCGGGCCAGCATCTCGAGCGCGGAGAAAAGCAGATCCATGACAGCCTCTTACAGATAGATCAGGAACAGGTTGCGGAGACCGGCGGGCAGCAGCTCATAGGCGGCGCCGGCAGGGATCTTCACCTGCAGAAAGCTGCGGAAGAACAGCACCACAGCCAGTGACAGGCCCACGGACACCCATAGGAACCTGGCGCTGCGGTAGCCCAGCCGCAGTGTGAGCGCGGTGCTGAACAGCAAGGTGGACGGCAGGTAGCCAAGGCGGGGCACGATCAGCACGTAGGCCAGAAACCAGCCGGTAAACTCCGCCGAGCGCAGCCAAAACAACAGTTCCGGCCCCATTGGCGCTCCCTGGCGTGTGGACAGGTTGCGGCGGATGCAGATGCCCAGGTTCATCACGCCAAACCCCAGCATTCCGTAAATCGACAGAAGCGACCAGAAGCCGGGCTGGTTGAGCGCGCTTGCACCCTTTACCGTTTTCAGTTCAGCGCCGGTGTTGAACCAAAGAAAAACTGCAAACAGGAAGGCGGCCGCCGAGAAGGCCAGTTCAGCCCGCACATGCGGCGGTTCGATAATGCCGATGGTATCTTG
>JBFOLS010000475.1:0-3434 GCA_040830225.1 Leisingera sp. | reverse complement strand
GACAATGAGACTCCGACCGAGGCCACCTTCCACTTCCCCGGCGGCCTCAAGGACTACCTGACCGAGGAGCTCGGCAAATCCTCCGTCTACGCAGACGCGCCCTTTGCCGGCAAGGTCGAGTTCCGCGAGAAATTCGGCGAGGCAGGATACGTAGAATGGGCGATCAACTGGACGCCCTCGCGCGACGGTTTCACCCAGTCTTACTGTAACACCGTCCCCACGCCTGAGGGCGGCACACACGTAACGGGTTTCTGGTCCGCCATCCTCAAGGGCATCAAGGCCTACGGCGAACTGGTCGGCAACAAGAAAGCATGCCAGATCACCCGCGACGACCTGATGACCGGCGGCTGCGCGCTGGTCTCCTGCTTCATCGCCGACCCGGCCTTTGTCGGCCAGACCAAGGACCGCCTCTCAACCGAGGCCGCCTCCAAAATGGTGGAAAACTCGGTCCGCGACCATTTCGACAACTGGCTCGCCGCCGACACCAAGTCCGCCGGCGCCATCCTCGACTTCCTGATCCTGCGCGCCGAGGAACGGCTGCGCCGCAAGCAGGAGAAAGAGACCCAGCGCAAATCCGCCACCAAGAAGCTGCGCCTGCCCGGCAAGCTCACCGACTGCACGTCGAAAGACCGCTCCGGCACCGAATTGTTCATCGTCGAGGGCGACTCCGCGGGCGGCTCCGGCAAGGGTGCGCGCAACCGCACCAACCAGGCGCTGCTGCCCTTGAAAGGCAAGATCCTGAACGTGCTTGGCGCCGCCTCCAACAAGCTCGGCTCCAACGCCGAAATCACCGACCTCTGCGAGGCGCTTGGCGTCGGCCTTGGCCCCAAGTTCAGCCTCGACGATCTGCGCTATGACAAGATCATCATCATGACCGACGCGGACGTCGACGGCGCCCATATCGCGTCGTTGCTGATGACCTTCTTCTTCACCCAGATGCGCCCGCTGATCGACGGCGGCCACCTCTACCTCGCCTGCCCGCCCCTGTTCCGCCTGACGCAAGGAGCGAAACGCGTCTATTGCCTGGACGAGGGTGAACGCGATACCTGGCTGGAGAAGGGCCTGGGCGGCAAGGGCAAGATCGACGTCTCCCGCTTCAAGGGTCTTGGCGAAATGGACGCCAAGGACCTGAAAGAAACCACGATGGATCCCGCCACCCGCAAGCTGATCCGCGTCACCATCGACGAGGACGAGCCCGGCGAAACCGGCGACCTCGTCGAGCGCCTGATGGGCAAAAAACCCGAGCTCCGCTTCCAGTACATCCAGGAAAACGCGAAGTTCGTGGAGGAACTGGACGTCTAAGCCAATGGCGCAATTCGCCTTGATGGCCCTGGCGGCCCTGGTAGTGAACCTTGTGTTATTCGCGATGTTCTACCCCAGGGCCAAGGCCAAAGACCCAACCCTCACACCGTTAGTCTACATGCTGATCCGGTCGAGGCGGCCGAACGATCCGCTTTTAGTCATCTCACTGATCATCTCGATCCCAAGCGCCATCGCGCTCACTGCTATCATCGCTGCGGTATTTTTCTCCTGAACGCAGTGATTGCACTCAGCCAGAACACGCATAAAGTGAGGCTAAATCGCAAGAAACGAAAGAACCTGATGCGTCACTCGACTAATTTCCAGCCTTGCAAGCTCTTTCTGGTTTAAGGAGATGTATTTAATGCGGGTTTTAAAAAAATCCTTTCCCTTCGTTGTGGGTTTGGTTTCGTATTTTGCTGTAAAAGCAATGTTCTTTGACACTGCGACAGCAAAAGAGGTCGACCCAAGCCAGCTTGAACAGGCTCTTCTGCAAACCGAACAAGGTGAGCTTTTCCAACTCGTCAAATCCGAGTTCCCAGTTGAATTTCAGACGTTCATTCAAGAACTCGCTGCCGTGGCCAACCAGAAACATGCCAACAAGCGGCAGAGATCTCTTGCGATCCAATCTAAGAGCGGGGAATTCACTGCCGGGCTGCGACGAAAACACGCCCATTATTTACAGCAGGCTCCCGCACAGCTTTTACGTGCACTGCAAATGAGCAAACTCGAACTCATTCTCACGACGCAGAACGACCCGACCCTTTGCACAAGATTTGCGAACTATGGCCCATCCGGCTTTACAGAAAGCGAATTGAACACGGAGCGTTTAAGTATACTGGAAGGGGGCTCGCTGTTGTTCTTCAAATCTGTCGCTGCTGGCCGGGACCGCCCGGTGCAACGCGCACGGGCCACACAAGAAGACTACGCGGCATTCCTCACGGAATGGAGTGAGCAACCGGAAGTTACGCCCAGCATGTATGAAGCGCTGATTCAAAACGATGCCGGAAGCGATGAGTTCTGCGCCAGCATGACAAGTTTCCAGCGTTTCACCACGTCGGCAAAAGGTCCCTCAGCTGAACGTGTACTTGCAGATTTGTCGGCGGAAGCTGACTCGAACTGATCTTGGCCGTGCATTTTCTAAGGCAGCTACAGCCACCGATTATCGACTAAGACCCGCGCCTGACCTTGGGAGGGCGCGAATGCGCCTTCCCGGGGGGAGTGAGGGCCGTCTCGGAAACGCTCCGGGGGAGCGTTTCAGGCCTGAACGGGCGGAGCCCAAGGCGCGCTTTCCTGCACATCCCATACAACACAAGGCCCGCACCTGACCTTGGGGAGGCGTGAAGCGCCTTCCCGGGGGGAAGGTCAGGCGCGGGCCGTGCCGCTGCGCGCCACGTCCCAGGAGACATCCTGCCAGCGCCGCTCTCCGAATTGCACGGCCAGGTGCGAAGGGCTCCGCCCGTCCACGCCTCAAACAGTCCCCCGGACTGTTTGTCCCTGCGGGAACCGGCGTGAACTCCCGGATGTAAGGTCAGGCGCGGGCCGTGCGGCTAACGCCCCACACCCAAGGGGGCACACCGCCCTCGCTTCTTCTTTGCAAAATACTCCCGCCGGAGGCATCCAACAGGCGCCGTAAACACCAAGGCCAAGGTGTTGCACACCCGCCGCGCGCCCCGCTTTCCCTGCCTTAACTCCGCTCTGCCATACTCCAATCCGTCGCGGCACCGGTGCGGACTGGCATCCCGTACCATCAGGAGATACGGGAATCCCCAAGACCACCTCCTCATCGGGTGCAGGGGTTCTCCGCAAAAGAAGCTTTCAAGCGGACATGGGGCCTCCCGCCCCATCCGGCCCTCCGCCACAGGCCCGCTTGGGTCATGGCGGCGCCGCCACCTCTAACCGGCCTAGTAAATCCAACAGGCCCAACAGCCCCAGGCAGCAGCCGCCCGGACGGAGCCCCTCTCCGCCCGGCATAAAACCTATTCCCCCGGTGACAGCTTCGTGAAGCCTGTTGCCTGAAACCCCTTTCCCTTCCTATGGTTAGGCCAGCCAATCACAACTATGAGACACAGGCATGGCCTTCATCGCAGACAACCAGCTGCCGCTGCTCCTGCTGTTCTTCTTTGCAGGCCTCG
>JBFOLS010000474.1:0-4710 GCA_040830225.1 Leisingera sp. | reverse complement strand
GCTGTCAAACAGCGCGCCGCCCTGGAACAGCATGCCGAAGCGCGCCAGGAACTTGTCGCGGTCGCCGGAGCCGGACGGGCGGCCATCGACATAGATCTCGCCCGAATCCGGCTGGATCAGGCCAAGGATGCTTTTCAGCGCCACCGATTTGCCGGTGCCGGAGCCGCCGATGATCACCATCGAGGTCCCCTTGGGGATCTCCAGGCTCATGCCGTTCAGCACGTGGTTGTCGCCAAAGGCCTTGTGGACGTTTTCCATGCGGATCATAGTGAGAAGAACACCCCGGTCAGAATGAAGTTGGCAGCGAGGATCAGGACGGCGGCGGATTCGACCGAGCCTTTGGTGGCGCGGCCCACGCCCTGGGCGCCGCGGCCCGACTGCATGCCGTAGTAGCAGCCCATCATCGCCGCGATGGTGCCAAAAGCCGCGCCCTTGACCAGCGAGGAGATGATGTCGAGCGCTTCCAGGAAGTCGACGGTGTTCTTAAGGTAGGCCGCGGCGTTGAAGCCGAGGTTCTGAACCGCAACCGTGTAGCCGCCCATGATGCCGATGATATCGCCCACGCCGACCAGCACCGGCACGGTGATCAGCGCCGCCAGCACCCGCGGGGCGACCAGGTATTTCATCGGATGGGTCGACAGCGTCACCAGCGCATCGATCTGCTCGGTCACCTTCATGGTGGCGATCTCGGCTGCAATCGACGAGGTCACGCGGGCAGCGATCATCAGCCCCACCAGCACCGGGCCCAGCTCGCGCACCATGCCGATGGCGACGATCTGCGGCACCACTGCTTCGGCGTTGAAACGGGCGCCGCCGGCGTAGATCTGCAGCGCCAGCGCGCCGCCGGTGAAGATCGCGGTCAGGCCAACCACCGGCAGCGACAGCCAGCCGATGTTCAAAAGCGCCTGGAAGAATTCGCGCGGGTAATAGGGCGGGCGGACCATATGGCTGAAGGCGCCAAGCGCAAACAGCGCCGCGCGGCCGACCGCGGCCATCCCGGCCAGCGCAGTGCGGCCCAGCCGGGCCAGGAGTGCAACCGGGTTCATCCCTGATAAGTCCGTGCGTAGCGGTGTCCGGTGGAGGTCAGGATCTCATAGCCGATGGTGCCGGCCGCATCGGCCAGCATATCAACTGTCTGCTGCTCGTTGAGGATGGCCAGCGCATCCGGCACCTCGGCCAGACCGGTCACATCGACGGTGATCAGATCCATCGAGATACGGCCGACGACGGGGCAGGGGGTCTGGCCTGCAAAGACCTGAATGCCGCCATTGCCCATCGCCCGGTGCAGCCCGTCGGCATAGCCTGCGGCGACGGTTGCGATCCGGCAGGGGCGCTTGGCGACCCAGGCGTTGCCGTAGCCGGCGCTTTCGCCGGGCTCCAGATCGCGCACCTGAATGACCGGCAGGTCGAGATGCACAACCGGCACTGCGTCCGTGAACGGCAGCCCGCCGTACAGGCCGACGCCCGGGCGGCAGAGATCAAAGTGGTAATCAGGCCCCAGCAGCATGCCGCCGGTTGCCGCCAGCGAGCGGGGGATCTCCACCCCTTCGGTCATCTCGCGGAACGCGTGCAGCTGCTGGCCGTTCATCGCGTGGTCCGGCTCGTCGGCACAGGCCAGATGCGACATCAGCAGCACCGGGTTCTGACCAAGGGCGATGTCGCGCACCGCCGCCCATTCGGCCGGCTCCATGCCCAGCCGGTTCATCCCGCTGTCCAGCTGCACGCCGAAAGGATGGCCCGGCAGGCTTTCGAAATGGCGCAGCATCTGGTCCAGCGAGTTCAGCATCGGCGTCAGCT
Organism: Leisingera sp.; assembly: GCA_040830225.1. Classification (GTDB taxonomy): domain Bacteria; phylum Pseudomonadota; class Alphaproteobacteria; order Rhodobacterales; family Rhodobacteraceae; genus Leisingera. Next base: position 2,913 of record JBFOLS010000474.1, on the reverse strand, counting down.
GGAAATCCTTCAGGAGCTTGGTGTCGCCTTCCATATGGCCGGAGAACACCGAGATGCCCGGCCCGGGTCCCAGCGCCCGCCGCAGTGCACCGCCTTCCTCGGCCGCCGCTACAAAGAAATTGCGGGCGCCCGCCTTGGCTAGCGCCTTGCCCACGCGGCCTGCATCGAGGCCATACCCGTTCGCCTTGACCACGGCTGCGGTTTCGCAGCCGGTCAGCGCATCCAGATTCCGCCAGTTGGTAACCAGCGCATCCAGGTTGATCGTCAGTCTTGCCGTGCTCATGCGGTGTTCATGACATGGGGAGGGCGCAGGTCAAGGGGGAAATACCGGACCAGCGGCAAAGCTTCGCCGTCGCAAGGAAAAATAAGCCCGGTCCGGCGGGGGGGCTGGACCGGGCTGGCGCAGATGCTTGCCGGCCTTCGGGCTTGCGCGCATCTGCGGAGAAAACCTGCAATCCGGTCCTAAGCGGCCGGGGTCAGTATTCTTCCTGGCCCTGCTGCCAGGGCTTGGCGAGGTTGCCGAAGCGGGTGAACTGCGCTTCGAACGAAAGCTCCACCGTGCCGATAGGGCCGTGGCGCTGCTTGCCGACGATCACCTCGGCCTTGGCGTGCAGCCGTTCCATCGCCTGCTTCCACTCTTCCATCTTTTCCAGTTCGTGGTCGCCGGGCTTTTCCCGCTCCTTGTAGTATTCCTCGCGGAACACGAACATCACCACGTCGGCGTCCTGTTCGATCGAGCCCGATTCACGGAGGTCCGACAGCTGCGGGCGCTTGTCCTCGCGGTTTTCCACCTGGCGCGACAGCTGCGACAGCGCGATCACCGGGATGTTCAGCTCTTTGGCAATAGCTTTCATCCCCATCGAGATTTCGGCAATTTCGTTCACACGGTTGTCGGCCATGCCGCGGCACAGCTGCAGGTAGTCGATCACCAGGACGTCCAGCCCGTGTGTCCGCTTCAAGCGCCGTGCCCGGGCCGCCAGCTGCGAAATCGGAATGGCGGGCGTGTCGTCAATGAACAGCGGGCAGCTTTCCAGATCCTTTGCCGCCTGCACAAAGCGGCGGAATTCGCCCTCGGTCATGTCGCCCTGGCGGATCTTGTGCGAGGAAATTTCCGACGCCTCGGCGAGAATACGGCCCGCCAGCTGTTCGGCGCTCATCTCAAGCGAGAAGAACCCTACCACGCCGCCGTCAACAGCGCCTTCAGATCCGTCGGGTTTCACCCCGCGTTTGTATGCTTTGGCGACGTTGAAGGCGATGTTGGTCGCCAGCGACGTCTTCCCCATAGAGGGGCGGCCCGCGAGGATTAGGAGGTCCGAGGGATGCAGGCCGCCAAGTTGCTTGTCGAGGTCTGTCAGGCCCGTCGAGACGCCGGCCATTCCGCCGCCCCGCTGATACGCCTCGTTGGTCACATTAACCGCTTCTGTGACGGCTTTCAGGAATGACTTGAATCCGCTTTCCGTCTGGCCCTGCTCTGCCAGCTGGTAAAGCGACTGCTCTGCCTCAACGATCTGCTCTTTTGGCTCCGACGCAACATCAACGCGCCGGGCCTTCTCTGCAATGCTCTGGCCCAGGGCGATCAGCTCGCGCCGGATCGCCAGGTCGTAAATCATCTGCGCGTAGTCCCGCACAGCAAAGGCTGAAATGGACGCGCCGGCGAGCTTGGCCAGATAGGCAGGCCCGCCCAGTTCCTTCAGCCCTTCGTGGTCTTCCAGAAACGCCTTCAGCGTCACCGGCGAGGCCAGCGCGTTCTTGGAAATGCGCGCTGCGGCCACCTCATAGATCCGGGCATGCACCGGATCGTAGAAATGCGACGAGTCGATGATCAGCGCGATCTTGTCGTAGACCTCGTTGTTGGTCAGGATCGCACCCAGCAGCTGCTGCTCCGCTTCGACGGAGTGCGGCAGCTCGTTGTCCGGCATCGCCTGTTCCGCCGGGGCGGGCTCAGGCATCGGGGCCGGCGGAGGCATGTCGCCGTCGAATGGGGTAATCTCGTTCATCACTGCTCTCGTCGTTTGGCCAGCCTTATACGGTGCGGGCGGGATATCTCCTATCTGGGAATCTCTGTGGATTCCCTGTGGATATCCTCGCAGGAGCTGTGGGCTGTTTACCGTAAAAGGCCAGCAAACCTGTCCTATGCAGGCTATATGATGCGGCGCGTTCTGTGAAGACCCCTAGATCTGCTTGCCGTTTGCCAGGGGCTGCGATTCGGGACGGATTTTTCCACAGGCCGTCCCGGACCGCATGACCTAGCGTTAAGCGGATTTATGCGCGTCCTGCCAAGCCCGCGGATCTTTCAGGAATTTTTCCACCTCGGCCAGGGTCTCTTCGCTGAAGCTTTTCTGTGCTTTGGCTTCAGCCAGAACATCCCACCAGGTGCACAGGTAATGCAGTTCAACCCCGTGGTCGCCCAGGCGTTTGGTGGTTTCGGGGAAGATGTCGTAATAGAAGATCACCGCGGTATGGCCGCAGGAGGCGCCGGTCTCGCGGATCGCATCCACAAACGACAGTTTCGATCCGCCGTCGGTGGTCATGTCCTCCACCAGCAAGACGCGCTGATCCTCGGTCATCACGCCTTCGATGCGGGCATTGCGGCCATAGCCTTTGGGCTTCTTGCGCACATAGGTCATCGGCAGCGCCATGCGCTCGGCAACCAATGCGCCAAAGGGGATGCCGGCTGTCTCACCGCCCGCAATATTGTCAAAGGCCTCGAAACCGGCATTGCGCATCACCGTCACCGTCAGGAAGTCCATCAGCGTGGTGCGGATGCGCGGAAAGGAGATCAGCTTGCGGCAGTCGATGTAGCTGGGCGAGGGCAGGCCGGAGGCCAGCGTGTAGGGCTCATCCGTGTTGAAGTTCACCGCGCCGATTTCCAGCAGCATCCGGGCCGAGAGACGGGCGATTTCTTCTTTGGAG
>JBFOLS010000473.1:0-5912 GCA_040830225.1 Leisingera sp. | reverse complement strand
GTTGGCGCCGATGATCATCGTGGTGCTTTATTCCATCGGGGTACAGGGGATCATCCCCAAGGCGGTGATCTCTGCTTACCTCAGTTTCTTCCCCGTCGTTGTCGGCATGGTGAAGGGGCTGCGGGCGCCGGATTCGATGCAGCTGGACCTGCTGAAAACCTATAGTGCCTCAACCTCGCAGGGCTTTTGGAAGCTGCGGCTTCCATCGTCGATGCCCTACTTGTTTGCCTCGCTGAAGATCGGCATTGCGGCGTCGCTGGTGGGGGCCATCGTTGGCGAGCTGCCGACCGGCGCGGTTGCGGGGCTGGGTGCACGGCTCTTGGCAGGCAGTTACTACGGGCAGACCGTGCAAATCTGGTCGGCGCTGTTTGCGGCCGCCATCCTGGCAGCGGCGCTGGTGGCGCTTCTGGGGCTGATCGAGAAGCTGGTGCTGAACCGGATGGGAGTGCGGGCATGATACTGGTGATCCTTGCAATTCTCGTCTGGTGCGGCGGCTGGTGGCTGAACAGCCGGCTGGCGAACAGCCCGGCTTCGAAAACCCGTGCGGTGCAGCTTCTGGTGCCAGCAATCTTCGGCGTCACCGTGCTGGTGGTCTGGGAGCTGCTGGTGCGCGGGCTGGAGGTGTCGCTGGTGATCCTGCCGGCGCCTACGGTGATTGCCGAACGGTTCGCCTCCAGCATTCCGATCCTGTGGGAGGACTTTGCCCAGACCATCCTTAAGGGCGCGCTTGGCGGCTATGTGATCGGCTGCGGCGCTGCGTTTCTGACCGCGATCCTGGTCGACCGCAGCGACTTCCTGCGCCGCGGCCTGCTGCCGGTCGGCAACTTCGTCGCGGCGCTGCCGATTGTCGGGACCGCACCCATCCTGGTGATGTGGTTCGGTTTCGACTGGCACTCCAAGGCTGCGGTGGTTGTCGTGATGGTGTTCTTCCCGATGCTGGTGAACACCGTGGCTGGCCTGCGCGAAACCGACCAGATGCAGCGCGACCTGATGCAGACCTATGCGGCGGGCTATTGGCAGAGCTTCTTCAAGCTGCGGCTGCCTGCGGCGCTGCCCTTTGTCTTCAACGGCCTTAAGATTTCGACCACGCTGGCGCTGATCGGCGCAATTGTGGCGGAGTTCTTCGGCTCGCCCACGGTCGGCATGGGGTTCCGGATCTCCACCAGCGTCGGCCAGCTGGCGTTGGACATGGTCTGGGCCGAGATCGTGGTGGCTGCCCTTGCAGGTTCAGCCTTCTACGGGCTGGTGGCGCTGATTGAGAAGAGTTTCACCTTCTGGCACCCGTCACAGCGGGGCTGAAGGGGCGGGCCGTCCCGCTGATGCGGGGCGGTTTTTGCGGAAATCTTGCGCGGGGTGCCGTCAAAGGCAGGCCTCAAAAAGAAAAATCTTTGAACGAATGGTCAAACCCGGGCAAGCTTCACATCATAATCAATAGGGAGAACTTACCAATGAAGCACATTATGACAGCGGCGGCATTCGCTCTGGGGGCAGCCGGAGCAGCCCAGGCAGCAGACGATGTGACGCTGCAGCTCAAATGGGTGACGCAGGCACAGTTCGCAGGCTACTACGTGGCACTGGACAAAGGGTTCTATGAGGAAGAGGACCTGAATGTCACCATTCTGCCGGGCGGCCCGGACATTGCGCCGACCCAGGTGATTGCCGGCGGCGGTGCCGATGTCACCGTGGAGTGGATGCCGGCCGCGCTGGCCGCCCGCGAGAAGGGGCTGCCGCTGGTCAATATCGCCCAGCCGTTCAAATCTTCGGGCATGATGCTGACCTGCTGGAAGGATACCGGCATTTCCGCGCCTGCTGATCTGGCCAACCGGACCCTGGGAGTGTGGTTCTTCGGCAATGAGTTCCCCTTCATGAGCTGGATGAGCCAGCTGGGAATCTCCACCGAGGGCAAAGGCGACAGCGGAGTGGAAGTGCTGAAGCAGGGCTTCAACGTCGACCCGCTGCTGCAGCGCCAGGCCGACTGCATCTCGACAATGACCTACAATGAGTACTGGCAGGTCATCGACGCGGGTGTCGGTGCGGATGAGCTGATCACCTTCAAGTACGAAGACCAGGGCGTGGCGACGCTGGAGGACGGTCTTTACGTGCTGGAGGAAAAGCTGAGCGATCCCGAGTTCACCGGCAAAATGGAGCGTTTTGTGCGGGCGTCGATGAAGGGCTGGAAGTATGCCGAGGAGAATCCTGACGAAGCGGCAGAGATCGTGCTCGACAATGATGCCTCCGGCGCCCAGACCGAGACCCACCAGAAGCGTATGATGGGTGAGATTGCCAAGCTGACCGCAGGCAGCAATGGCGCCCTTGACCCGGCAGACTATGAGCGCACTGTGGCGACATTGATGGGCGGCGGTTCCGACCCGGTGATCACAAAAGCGCCGGAAGGTGCCTGGACCCATGCCATCACTGACGCGGCGCTGAAGTAAGCCAGACGTTTTTCCCTTTTAAGGGTTCAGTGAATGAAACCCGCCGGATCAGTCTTTCCGGCGGGTCTTGCTCTTTATTTATGTGAAATGTCATTAAAACTGCAACAATACCGCAGTGATTTGAAGATGCACGCTCTGGGCGTGTATTTTTGTGTTAATATTCCCTTATGGGTGAAATGCGTGCTCATATCCCCGACGGGGCGCAGCAAACCGGATACCCGCCGCAATACCTGTGCCTTTGTTCCCAGTCGGACCACGCCGCTTGCCATTCCCGGCATGCAGGGCAGGGACGGACTGCATTGCTGGATGTGGCCAGCAGGAGCGGCGCTCTGCCGCTGATGGCGCTCTGCCAGGCGGCGCACCGCCGCAAGGCAGACGGCGGGCGGGCGCAGGTCCTGGTGCTCCATGAGACAGAGCCTGCAGAGCTGGAGGCAGCGGCTGTCTGCCAATGCGATGTTGTGCCGGTTTCGCTCTGCTGTCTGGAGGCGATCGGCCATGCGGACCTGTTGCACGCGCTGGCGGGCGGGTTTGATATTATTCACCTTCAGGCTTGTACCAGCCCATCGGCGAGGATGCTCCAGCAACAGGAGGTTGAGCTGGCCCAGGTTCTGGGCGGGCTGGGCCGCGTTCTCTTGTTCGACAACGGGGCAGCCATGGCGCGGCGGCTGGCTGCAGCTGTGTTCCCGTTTCCCTCAGTTGCACCTGAGGTGCTGGCGGTGGGCAGCCGCCGGGACACTGCACGGGCCAGTGCCGCTGCCCTTTTGCCAGTCAGCACCGTCCGCATCGCGCTGCCTGATCAGGCGCCTTACGGCGCGGTCAGCCTGGATGAAAACCTGTGCAATCATTGCAGCAGCTGCGTCTGGGTGTGCCCCTCCGACGCGCTTAGCCTGTCGGAAAACGGCGGCGCGCTGAGTTTTGTGGAATCGGCGTGCTTCCAGTGCGGTCTATGCATTTCAATCTGCCCGCAGCGGGCGCTCAGCATGACGCCGGGCATGGATCTGTCCGCTGCCGCCGTGCTGCCGCATCTGCTGGAAGGCAATGAAGACGGTGGCCCGGATGAGCTGCCGGAAAACAGCGGGCCTCAGGTGGAGGAGGCCGGTTAGGCCCCGTGCTTTCCCGAATGAAAGCCCGAACTGGAGTTTGGGCAGAATTCATCTGCCCGCAGGCGGTGAAGTGGTGCAGGTTTCAGCTCTGCTCGAGAAAGCCGCCATACAGGCCGCGCTTGAAGATCAGCCCTTTGCCCGGACGGGTGGTGACACTGGCCACTTCGCCAATGATGATGGTGTGATCGCCCGCCGGATGAGCAGCATAATGGCGGCAATCGAACCGGGCGATGACACCTTCCAGCGCGGGGGCGCCCAGGGCGTTCGGCTGCCAGCCCGCGCTGCTGAAGTCTTCGCCATGGGCGGCAAAATGCTTGGCAAGGCCAAGCTGGTCCTCAGCCATTACATGAATGGCAAAATTGCCTGCCTCGGCAAAGGCATCATGACGCAGGGATGCACGTGCTGGGCACCACAGCAGCAGCGGGGGATCCAGCGACACGGACGTGAAGCTGTTGACGGTAATGGCCAGCGGTCCGCGCGCTGTTTGCGTGGTGACGACCGTCACCCCGGTGCCGAAGCTGCCGAGCGCATCGCGGTAAGCCCGGGCGGTTTCAGGCCCGGGAATAAAGCTGGTTTCGGCCATGTCGCGCGCCTTTTGTTCGTTCCGGGCAGTGACCTGCCACGCATGAGGCCAATTGTCTACCTAGTTCATGTCTTCAATGAGGCGCCCGTGCCGGCGGGTTTCTTCCAGCACCGCGCCGAATGTTGCGAGACCGCGCGCCTCCAGCATCGGCAGCATCTTGCAGAACACCTCTGCCGTGGCGCGGGCATCGCCCATGGCGGTATGGCGCAGGGCAGGCGGGATGGTGACCTCCAGCCGCTCGCAGAGCGCGTCCAGGGTATGGGGCTGGGAAGCGCCGAACAGCACCGCACTCAGCAGCACGGTGTCAAGGATCGGCTGGTCCCAGCTGACGCCTGACAAGGCGGCATGGCGGTGCAGAAAGGCCATGTCGAAGGGGGCGTTATGGGCGACGATCACCGCGTCCGAGGCAAAGCGGTGGAAGTCCTGCGCTGCTTCCGCAATCGCGGGGGCGCCCGCTACCATGGCATCGCTGATTCCATGCACCCTGGTGGAGGCGGCAGGGATCGGCCGGCCTGGGTCCACCAGAGTGTCGAACTGCTCGCCTTCGATGATCCGTCCGCGCACCACCCGCAGCGCGCCGATCTGCACGATCTCATCCTTATGCGGCAGCAGGCCGGTGGTCTCGGTGTCAAAAACCACATAGCTCAGATTTTCCAGCCTGCGGTCCTCCAGTTCCGCGTGTTCTGCCTCCAGCAGTGCAAAATCGTAGGTCAGCGGCCGGGCGTCTTCGGGAGCAAGGCCTGCATGGGTGCCTTCGAACAGGATGATATAGCCGGGTGCCCCGCCCAGCGGTTTCAGCCGCAGCTCAAATACCTGGCTTCCGCTGGCGCTTTTGACGTCCGCCTTCACTTCCATGCCGCTGCGCCGCAGCCGCCCGTAGGCTGCCTCCAGCCCGGTCATGTCAAGATAGCCGGACAACGGCGCATTGAGGCGCGGCGGCGCCTCCTGCGCCAGAACTGCCGCGGCCTGGCCGTCGTAGAGCACGATCTGATGCGACGGGCTGGCCATGACGGTGGCAATGGGAATGTCGCTCAGGAGGGCTGCAAGGCGGGTCTTCTCCGCCTCCAGGTGGTCGGTTTCGCGGGCGATGGCCTCGGCGGCATTGAGCGCCGAGGCGCCCAGCTGCCCGGCCAGCCCTTCGGCGGCGGAGGCGAGATCGCCCAGGTAACGCGCGCCATGGATGTCCAGCTCCCTGGAGACACCCGCATGGGCCCGGGCCCGCATGCCCGCGGCCAGCCGCTCGATCGGCTTGGCGACATTTTCGTCAAACAGCAGCCACACTGCTGCGCAAAGCCCAAGAATCGCAAAACTGCTGAGCAGCCCGGAGAACAGAAAGGCGTCCATCAGCCCCGGCTGCCCGGCCCGGGTGTAGCCCAGCCACAAGGCCCCGCCGGTCACGGCAATGCCGCCAAGCGCCAGCAGGCAGAAAAACAGGAAGATCCGCAAACGGAGGCTGAGCCGGGTGAGCATCGCTATCCTCCGCACGCGGCGGCCAGAATCGCATCGTCCGCGCCGGGCGCGATCCAGTTCAGATCCTCCGGCAGCCCGCCGCTGAACTCCGCATCACCTGCAGACAATGCCCGGCGCCCGGCGCCGCAGTCGAGCCAGACCGGCAGTTTGGTCACCGCAGCCCAGCGGCCGAAGAAGTAGATCTCGGCAAGATGCACCTGCGGGTGCTCGGCGTGGCTTTTCATCGTGGCGGTGTCGATGGCGGCAAACCGGTCGACATAGGGCACAGCATAGGTCCAGGGCCGGTAGAAGCTGCGGTTTTCCACCGTCTCGGCCACCACC
>JBFOLS010000472.1:0-4609 GCA_040830225.1 Leisingera sp. | reverse complement strand
TCCGAGATATAGCCGTTCTCCCGCATCTCCCGCAGCACGTAGTTGCGCCGCGCCAGCAGGCGGTCCTTGCGGCGCACCGGATGATAATCAGACGGAGCTTTTGGCATGGCTGCCAGGGTCGCAGCCTCATGCGGCGCCAGCTCACCCAGAGTCTTGTTGAAGTAAGTCTGCGCCGCTGCCGTCACGCCATAGGAGTTCTGGCCCAGGAAGATCTCGTTCAGATACAGCTCCAAGATCCGTTCCTTGTCGAGCGTCTCCTCCAGCCGGGTGGCGAGGATGATCTCCTTGATCTTGCGCTCGGCCCGGCGGTCGCCGGACAAAAGAAAGTTCTTCATTACCTGCTGGGTGATGGTCGAGGCGCCGCGCACATTCTTGCCGCGCGACTGCACCGCCTCGATTGCTGCGGCCGCAATACCCCGGGCGTCATAGCCCTTGTGCGAGTAGAAATTCTTGTCTTCGGCAGAGATGAAGGCCTGTTTCACCAGATCCGGAATCTCCGCCGAAGGGGTGAACAGGCGGCGCTCCTTGGCAAACTCGTCGATCAGATGCCCTTCGCCCGAATAGATCCGGCTGATCGTCGGCGGCTGGTACTGGGCCAGCGATTCATGGCTCGGCAGATCGCGGCCGTAGGTCCAAAACACCGCTCCAATGGTCAGGGCCACCATCCCCACGCCGAGGGTTATGGTGCTGAAGATGGAACCGAAGAAGGAAAGTATGAACCGGAGCACGGGTTTGGCCTTTCTCACAGGATGCCGCCTATATAGGGTGGCTGACCGGGCGGGTCAAAGGATGCAATGGCGAAATTGTGCTGGCAAGGGACAGGCCGCTTCCAGAAAGCATTTTGAGCCGCCCGGCATGTCATGTATTCTTATTGTGCAATATCTTAACCGGCTGCCTCGACTTCCTATTTTGCCCCGGCTTAACGGACGCGGCGGGCTGGCTGAACGGAATTGCCCATTCGCAACGTCCCGGCCAGCCCTTTGATGCCCAGCCCCCCGCAGGCCGCAGCGCACTTTCAAAATCTATTTCCCAGGCGGCCCATGAATGCGAGGAGACTGCTATGGCTAAACTCGGTGCTCCGGTGGGCGGCGGCAAATCAGCCGTGAACAACCCCAAGGATGTAGTACTGGTCCAGAAGATGCTAAACGAGCATGCTGCGGCGGTTGGGTACAAACGGGTGCCCACCAACGGCAAGGTGGGCCAGCCAACGATCACGGCCATCGGGCAGTTCCAGCAGCAGGTGGTCAAGACCAAGGTAACCAGTGTGGTCGAACCCGGTTCCAAGACCTTCAAGATGCTGGACAGCTCCCCGGTCAAGGTGGCTGAGCAATTTGCCAAGGCGCAAGGCGGGCGCCCCCTGCCCGCCAAGGGCAAGGTCTATGAGGTGAAATGGCGGGGCAAGACCCACTGGTTCACAGAAGACGACATGGGCACTGCCGTGGAAGCGATTCAAAGCCGTCTCCACACCGAGACCATGGCTTTCATGAGCACCCTGAACAACTACCGCGACCAGTACCGCGAGATGCAGAAGGGGTTCTGGACCTTCTTCGTCAAGATGGTCACCCCCGATGCCGACATTGAACGGCCGGCGAATTCCCTGAAAAAAGCGGATGCTGCCGTAGGCAAACTGGTGGACATGACCTACGGCAAGAACAAGAAAAGCCTGCTGGATTCCTTCAAGCAGATGAAACAGACCAAGATCCTGCTCGACGCGGTGGCGATGGATCTGAACACGCTGTCCAAGGAACTGGGGCAGAGCGCCAAGGTCTGCGAAGAGATCTCGGTCGATTTGCGCGACGGTGCAGCCGACATCGTCCAGCTGATCCTGGTCACCAACGGTGTGAACCCAGCCACGGCCGGAGCGGTGGTTGCGGCTGGCAAGAACACCGTCCAGGAGATTGCCAACGGCTGCATCCTCAAAGGGCAGTGGGTAAAGGCCGGCGGCGTTGCCGGCTCCTTCAAACGCGTTGCCTTCGCCACCGTGGCGGGCGGCTTTGCAGGCTGGATCGGCGCCAAGGCCGGACAGTTCATCATGAAGGGGGTCGGTGAAAGACTCGCCACCCGCATGGTCACCAACCGCTGGATCGGCAAACATCTATGGAGCACCGCAGCGCGTTGGGGCGGCAAGGAGATCGGAGCGATGATCGGGCGCTACCCGGGCCTGACCCGAAAAGTGGGCGGGGAGATTGCCATCCAGACCATCGTCCGGATGGCGCATAAGTTCTTCACCGGGCCGGCAATCGTCAAATCCATGACCAAGCATATGAATGCATTGGAAAAGACTGTCACCTCCTGCATGGAAAAGAGCAATGCCGAGGGGCAGTTGATGGATTGCATCGCCGCCAGCCTGGAAAAGCAAGGACTGATGGGGCAAATCGCGGACGACATCCTGTCTTCGCACAAGAAGAAACTGGAGCGCGAAATCGACAAGGCGCTGGCGGACGCTGCCTAGCGAACTGTCCCTCCGCTGCGGGGCCTCAGGCCTCGGGGCCACCCAGCGCATAGTCGCAGAACTGGCACTGCTGCAGGGTCAGGCCGGTTTCACTGTATTCCAGCACCGTCAGCGCCGGGGCTTCCTGTGCGGGCCGGAAGCTTGACCAGTCCCATTCGGGTCGCGGAGGCGGCGCCTGGTAGAGCACCGACCTTGCAGTGGTAAAGGGAATGCCCCGCACTGTTCCTGAGCAAGGCCTGTGCACATGGCCCGCCAGCAGATGCAGCACATTCGGGAACTTTTCGAGCACCGCCAGCAGCGCGCCCCCGTTCCGCAGATTGTCCGGATCCAGCATCGGCAGCCCCAGCTTCAGCGGCGGGTGATGCATGGCCACAATTGCAGGCCGCCCGTTCAAAGCATCCACCTCTGCATGCAGCCAGGACAGGCGCTCCGGGCACAAATGCCCGGCATCCTCTCCCGGAATGAGCGTGTCCAGGCAGATCACCGTGAGTTCCCCGAAACCTGCCCGGTATTGGACAAACCCGGCCATGGCACTGTCCGGCAAGGGCAGCGCCTTGCGCAGCGCATCCCGGTCGTCATGGTTGCCGGTCATGGGCAGCACCGGTATTGGCAACTGGTTAAGAAAATTCTGCAACGCCCTGTAATTCTGCACAGTTCCGGTTTCCACGAGGTCGCCGGTGATCAGGCAGGCCGCAGCATCGCCATGGTGCGTTGCGATATAGTCTACTGCCGCCTGCAGCCGCATCCGAGGGTCATGGCCCAGCACCAGGCTCTCCGCCTCGAAGTGCAGGTCGGACATCCAGATCAGTTTCATTTCACCCCCTACTGCCGCACCAGCGCCCTGCGGGCGTCATCAGCTGCCCGCCAGGCGATCAGACCGTTCAACAGCCCCTTGGCCGCCCGCGCCCGCCATTCCGGATCCACCAGTTTTTCCAGGTCCCGCTTGCTCGACATAAAGCCGATCTCAACCAGCACCGAGGGGATATCGGCCGACTTCAGCACAGAAAATCCGGCAGACCGCAGCGGCCGGTTGTTGACCTGGCTGCCCTGCCCGCGCAGACCATCGATCAGAGCCGCAGCCAGGGTATCGCTGCGCGGCTGGGTCTCTTGCCGCGCCAGGTCCAGCATCACGCTGGTCACCCGGTCATCGGCCTCGCTCAGATCGGTACCGGACAGCAAATCGCCCCGCAGATGCCGCTCCGCCAGCTTGGCCGAAGCCACGTCCGAGGCCTCCTTGGACAGCGTGTAAACAGTCGAGCCATGCGCCCGGCCCTCGGAAATCGTATCCGCATGCAGCGAGATGAACACATCCGCCCCCGCCTGATGCGCCAGCGCGATACGGCGCTCCAGCGACACGAAGTAATCGTCATCCCGGGTCAGCTGCACCGTGAACTGGCCGGAACGGATCAGCACCTCGCCCAGTTCCCGCGCGAACTGCAGCATCAGGTGCTTCTCAACCACATGGCCGCTGTGATGGTCCCGTTCGGCACCGGGATCAATGCCGCCATGGCCCGGGTCAAGCATCACCAGCAGGGGTGCATTTTCATCCCGCTCCGCCTTGCCCTGCAGCCCTTCCGGCGCGGGCAGATCCCAGCGCGGATCTTTTGGAGCGCCCGCTCTGGCTGCGAACTCCTCGGCTGTTGCAGGCGCCAGCGACACCGACAAACGGGCAGCGGCGGTCACCTGGTCCACCCGCATCGCGGCGGAGGACACTTTCATCGGCCCACCCAGTTCCAGCACCAGCCGTGACCAGCCCGGCACATAGGTGCCAAACTGCGCGGCAGTGATCTGTTCGCCCTGCAGCAGCTTGTCCGTGGTCAGCCCGGTCCAGTCCACTTCCTGGAAGTCTAGCACCAGCCGCGGCGGGCCATCCAGCGTGAACAGACGGAACGGCACACCCTGGCTGAGGCCCAGAGCAACCTCCGCACCGCCCCCTGCATCAGTGACCTTGCTGGCCTCGGCATCAATCCGGGCCAAACCGCTGAACCCCTGGGCCCAGGCCGCGCCTGCCAAAAGCCAGATCAGCGTGATGAAGGAAAGCAGTCTGCCCATGCCCGAACCCCGGTTCTTGATTTTGGCCGCAGACTAGGCAATTCCGCCCGGATTGAAAATCCGCCTTCTGGGATCAGCCCCTTTCGCTCATGAATTTCGCCAGCC
>JBFOLS010000471.1:0-3604 GCA_040830225.1 Leisingera sp. | reverse complement strand
TTAGGCCAGCCAATCACAACCATGAGACACAGGCATGGCCTTCATCGCAGACAACCAGCTGCCGCTGCTCCTGCTGTTCTTCTTTGCAGGCCTCGTTGCCACCGCCTTCCTGTTCCGCAAACCCGCAGGGCATCAGGCCTGGAAACTGGCAGACCTGGTCTGGGTGCTGCTCGGCGGCTTCGGCGCGCTGGTGGCAGTGATCTCGGGCATCTACGCTGCCGACAGCTCCAAGCTCGAGCGCCAGACCGACATCGCCTATGCCGCCACCGCGGCTTTCGACCGCGATGCCGCCCGCTTCCGCCTGCGGTTCTGCGACCCGGCCTATGACGCCGACATCGCTGTCCTGTGCGAAAAGGTCGAATTCCTCTCCGCCTCAACCGCAGGCAATGCCGAACTGCCGTTGTTCATCGCGGTGACGGATGAGGTCGCCCCCCTGCGCGGCCTCAGCTTCCTGTTCGGCGGCAGCGAAGAAAAGGACGGGATGGAGGAAATGGAGGCCAAAGCCAGCGCCTTTGACCCCAAGGCGTTCCTGGTCTTCACTTCGCTCGACGAACCTGCCCAGGCCGCGGTCGACAACATGCGCCGCAAGGTGCCTGCGATTGCAGGGGACTACCTGATCATCGCCCGCGCCTATGACGACCTGATCGGCCATGTCGCCACCTTGAAAGAGGAATGGGAGTTCCTGCAGGACAACGCCCATATCCTTGTCCTGCAGATCATCGCGCTCTGCCTCGTGAGCTTTGCCGCCCCCTTCCGCCTCGGCAAATCCATTGTCGAGCTGCGCGCCCGCCGCTAACCTGATCTGACCTGACCGGCCGCCAGCAGAGGTCCCCCATGCGCTCCTTCGACGAGATCTACACCATTTCCGCCGACCGCCACGGCGGCGCAGACGCGCTGGAAGAAAAACTCAGCAAGCCCGACCCGGACATCACCAAGCTGTCCGAGGACCGCTGGCTGTCGGTGATGACCAAATGCATCTTCCAGGCGGGCTTCAACTGGAAAGTCATCGAAGCAAAATGGGACGGGTTCGAAGAGCTGTTCCACGGCTTCGAGCTTGGTCCTTGCGCCTTCATGGACGACCGCGAATTCGACGCAATCCTCAGCGACACCCGCGTGGTCCGGAACGGCGCCAAGCTCGCCACCGTGCGCGCCAACGCCGCCCTGCTGATGGAGCTGCGCGATGAGAGCGGCGCGGGCAAGGTGCTGGGCGGATGGCCGTCCACCGATTACACCGGCCTTCTGGAGATGCTCAAGAAACGCGGCAGCCGCCTGGGCGGCTACACCGGCCAGTACGCCATGCGCTTTGCCGGGCGCGACAGTTTCATCCTCAGCCAGGACGTCACCGCCCGCCTCATCGCCGAAGGGGTGATAGACAAACCCGCCAGCTCCAAAACCGCGATGAAAGCAGTCCAGGGCGCCTTTAACGCCTGGATGGAGCAATCCGGCCGCTCGCTCACCGAGATCAGCCGCGTGCTGGCGATGAGCTGCTAGGAACTGTCAAGGAAACCAGCCGCTTATGATCCGCTTCCTGCTCCTCGCCTTTCTGCTCCTGGCCGCCTGCGGGCGCCCGCTGACAGAGACCGAACGCGCCTATCTTGCCGGCATCCACGGCACGGATCTGAACGCGGACAAGGTGCGGCTGATGAACGGCGCTCCGGTGGCCGCTATCACCTTCCGCCGCATGCCCCGCCCCCGCGTCGCCTGCCGCGAGCGCATCCTGCCGCCGGTGAAGGAGGAGGTCGTGACCTCGAAACCTGCCGCGGTGGCGCTGTTCAACCGGATCTTCTTCATCAGGGACTGGTACACGGAGAACTATCTGCCCGAGTATCCGGGCAAACTGCACCTGGTCGAAGCCATGCTGCTGGCGCATGAGGCCACCCACGTCTGGCAATGGCAGAACCGAAAGCGCACCGGCTACTCGCCGCTGCGCGCTGCCGCCGAACATGGCAACAATCGCGACCCCTACCTGTTTGACCTGGAAGGCAGCTCCGATTTTCTGAGCTACGGTTACGAGCAGCAAGGCGCAATAGTCGAGGAATATGTCTGCTGCCGGTCGCTGGCCCCGCAAGCCGCCCGCACCAAGCGCCTGCACCGGATGCTGTCGGCCGCAATGCCGGTCAGCGCCCTGCCGCATAACCGGGAACATGACGTCTACCTGCCTTGGAAAGACGCCGAGCTCAACGGCATCTGCGACTAACGCACCGCTGCATTTTCCACACCGCCGCAACGTAGCCCTTGCGTTTTCGGGCTGCCTTCCGCCACAACGTTCTTACAACCGGACAGGAGCCGCCCGATGACCCAATACGCCCTGATCATGCTGGCCGCCGGCCTCGGCATTCCGGTGCTGGCGGCGCTGAACGCCGCGCTTGGCAAGCTGATCGGCTCGCCGGCCTCGGCCGCTGTGGTGCTGTTCCTGATCGCGCTGGTTGCCACATCGCTCTACGCGCTGATCGCAGGCCCGCAAGCCCTGGCCAAAATCCCAACCGCGCCCAAGCACCTGTTCCTGGCCGGCGTGCTGGTGGCATTTTACGTCCTGTCGATCACCTATGTGGCACCGCATTTCGGCGTCGGCAATGCCGTGTTCTTCGTGCTGATCGGCCAGCTGATCTCCGCCGCCGCCATCGACCACTTCGGCCTGTTCGGCGCCCAGATCAGCCCCCTGAACCTGACCCGCGCTGCCGGCATTTCGGTGATGGCGCTGGGGGTCTGGATCACCCAGATGGCCTGAGCCCAAGAGCGGCTCTAGCCGCTCACTTTTTTCACAAACCGCGACTTCAGGCCGATCGGCCCCACGCCCGGGACCTTGCAGTCGATATCGTGATCGCCCTCCACCAGTCTGATCCCGCGCACTTTGGTGCCGACCTTGATCACCGAGGAGGTGCCTTTCAGCTTCAAATCCTTGATCACCGTGACAGTGTCGCCGTCGCTCAGCAGATTGCCAACACTGTCGCGCACTTCAGCTCCCGCTTCAGCAGAGGCATCCGCAGCCCATTCATGGGCGCATTCCGGACAGATCAGCAAAGCATCCAGCTGATATGCATAGGCAGACGAACATTCGGGGCACGGCGGCAGGGTCTCACTCATAGCCATGCTGGTAGCCGGCAAAACCAAGCAGCGCCACAGCGAAGTGCCGCCGCGCCGCTATGCCACCGCCGCCCTAGCCCTTGCCGGAGATCTTGATATTGCCCTGCAACTGGGCACCGCTTTCGGTGGCCATGGATTTGGCCGAGACATCCGCCTGCACCTGCGAGCTGGCTGCCAGCCGCAGGTCGTCGCATTGAATCTTGCCCTTGTATTTGCCTTCGACCGTCACCGATTGCGCCGACAGCGCGCCATCGACAGCACCGCCGGCATGCACGGTTACCGCCTGCGCCGACAGGTCGCCTGCCACCTTGCCGCGCACTTCGACACTGCCTTTGCTGGAGGTGATATTGCCCTCGATGGTCATGTCTTGCTCGATTACGGAATTCACCACGTGTCAGCCCTTTACCTTGCGCGTTTGAAGCCAGCCTAGCCTGCCCGGCCCGGCTTGGCCACCTGATAGCAAGCACACGCGCCCGGGCCAAAGCCTGCTCACCGCATCCGGCAGAGTTCCGCTCACCCG
>JBFOLS010000470.1:0-4525 GCA_040830225.1 Leisingera sp. | reverse complement strand
GCAAATCCGGTCCCTGCATTGCCGGCCCACAAGAGCGACAGCGCGATGGCTGGCGCCACCATCCGGCGGCGGCGGATGAAATACTCGGACAGCAGCCACAGAACCACGGCGCCGGCGACAGCGGAATAGACTGCTTTTTGCTGATAGCCGCCCAGCGAGCCGGCCAGATCCACCGCCGTAAAGGCCATCCAGCCGGAAGCCAGGATCAAAAGGCCGATGACAATGAAGATCTCGTTGAACCCTTTGAACAGTTCAAAAGGCTCATCGCCCGCGGCGAGGTTTTCCCGGGCGCCCCTGCGGCTGTCGGCCAGTGCCAGCAGCGAGGCTGCCTGCGCTTCGGTCAGCAGGCCGGAACCAACTGCGGCCCGCAGATCATCCTGGCTGATCCGGCCCACCTCAGCCGTCCTGGCCGATGGTTTCGACGGTCAGATTGCCATTGGTGTAGACGCAAATATCGGCGGCAATCGCCATCGCATCGCGGGCCACTCCTTCGGCGGACTTATCGCTGTCCATCATGCCGCGCGCCGCGGCCAAGGCAAAATTGCCGCCTGAGCCGATGGCTGCCACGTTGTGTTCCGGCTCCAGAACATCGCCGGCGCCGGTGATTACAAACATGTCCTTGCCATCGGTGACGATCAGCATCGCCTCCAGTTTCTGCAGGTATTTGTCGGTACGCCAGTCCTTGGCGAGTTCAACACTGGCCCGCGCCAGCTGGCCGGGCGTGGCTTCCAGTTTGGCTTCCAGCCGCTCCAGCAGGGTAAAGGCATCCGCGGTTGAACCGGCGAAACCTGCCACAACATCAAAGCCGCCGGGCGACAGGCGGCGCACCTTGCGGGCGGTGCCCTTGATCACGGTTTGCCCGAGCGACACCTGGCCGTCGCCGGCGATGACAACCTCGCCGCCCTTCTTCACGCCGATGATTGTGGTGCCGTGCCAGCCGGGGAATTGATCGTCTGCCATTCATGCCTCCAAATTTCTGCCCTCTATATGGAATCATCACCTGCAGGGCACAAGGGATGGGATGCGGGGATATCCGCCCGCATATGCTATGCAATGCGTGCAGAGCGGGACTGAGATTCCAGCAATTGTGGGACTCAGCTGCACATCCTACATGAGGCTCACAACCGGCACAGGGTCGGCTGTTTCTCAGAAGGACTAGCGCAATGACTACCGCAAACATCTACGCGCCGCTCGGAGCAGTCACCGTTCTCCGCGTGGTCGACACCGCGATCAACATGAAAAACGCAATCGTTGAATGGAACGAGGCCCGTCAGACCCGGAACGCTCTGGACAAGCTGTCTGACGCACAGCTGGCAGACATCGGCCTGGTCCGCGGCGACATCGCTTCGCTGTAATCAGTCGGCCAGGACCGAATTCAAAAAGCCGCCCGCCTGGGCGGCTTTCTTCTTTTTGAGCCTTGTTTCAGCGGCTGAGTTTGTACTTTCCGGCCTGATCCGGCAGCCAGGCCTCAATCGCGGCAGTGGCAACCACATGGCGGGTGCCGGCTTCGGTATCCTCGACATCCAGCCCGCCCTTGACAGCACGCACGCTGGCCCGGCCCCGCGGCAGATCTCCGGCGACCAGATCGCAATCGACAGCATCCGGCTGCTGCACGCCAATGGTTACATCCACCCGCATCTCGCTGTGATCAATTCCAAGCTTGGAAAACAGGGTGATCGAGGAGTGATGCAGCGCGTCCTGCACCGCGCGCCGCGCCGCCTTGGTGTAGTCCTGGCCATAAAGGTCATTGCCCGTGCCCATTTCCAGGATAATGCGCTTCTCGCTCATTCTGCAGCCTCCATATCAAAGGATACAACCACCGCCGCATTGGCGATCACCGTGCGCCCGCCGTGGGGTTTCTCAATATTGAGGCCGCCTTCAACAACCCGGATGATGGGCTGGCCGTAGGGGAAGATCTCCTTCAGCGCATCCATGTCCACCTCGTCTGGCTTTTGCACACCGATCTCGGCATCGACGATCATGTCTTCCTTTGAAAACTCAAACAGCTCCGCCATGCTGACGGAGTTGTGCCACAGCGCGTCCTTGATCGCGCGCCGGGCGGCTTCGGTGTAGTCTTCGCGTCTGAGCGAAGTGCCCATCCCGAATTCCACCAGTACCCGTGTCTTGGCCATGTTGCCTCCTGTACCTGTCTCGAGGCGGACCGTTGCAGGCAAAGGAGCCAAAGGAAAGAGCCAGTTTGCTGCCGGCAGCTACACCAGAGTGCGAGGCACAAAAAAGGGCTGTCCCCGTGGGGACAGCCCTGTGAAATCCTGCGAAGGGATCCGGCTTAGATCGAGTCTTCGATCCAGCTTTGCAGCGCAGCCTTGGGGGCGGCGCCGGCGCGGTTCGAAACCACCTGGCCGTCCTTGAAGATGAACAGCGCCGGAATGCCGCGTACGCCCATGGCGGCGGCGGAGTTCGGGTTGCTGTCAACATCAACTTTGGCAATCTTGATCTTGCCGCCGAATTCTGCGGCCAGCTCTTCCAGAGCCGGGCCGATCTGCTTACAGGGACCGCACCACTCGGCCCAGAAATCCACCACGACGGGGATATCGGAGTTCTTGACTTCGGCGTCAAAAGTGGCGTCGGTGACGGCAACGGTGGACATATGCATGTCTCCATAGAGTATGTGGCAACTGGAGTCGGAACCTAGGTACGGCTTAACCGATCGTCAAGGTTCCATCCGCCGCAGGAGTGCCGCAGTCACGAGGTCGTGCGGCAATGGCATCAGGGATGCGGTACGGGTCCAAAGCAATGCGGTTTCAATGGAGCGGCCTGGATAAATCTGCCCCAGCGCATGGGCATAGGCTCCCATCTGCCGCAGCAGGCCTTCCGGGCATTGCTGCGCCGTTTCCGGCACCGTTGCGTTGGATTTGAAATCCACTGCCAGGACGTTCTCCGGGGTCACAATCAGACGGTCGATGATGCCATGCAGGCGGGTACCGTTCAGGTCAGCGGTAACGGGTACTTCAGCCAGTGTATCCGGCTGAAAGATGTGCGAGAGCTCCGGGTTTTTCAGCACTGACGACGCTTCGCCCAGCAATTCTTCAGTGTCTTCGGCCCCTTGAAGCAGGTTCTGCGCCAGTTGCGGCCAAACTGCCTCAGCCCGGCCCGGCAGATGCTCCAGCAGCAGATGCAGCCGGCTGCCGCGGGCCTTGGCGGCCTCTTCGTCCAGACCCTGATCACCAGCCAAAGCCTTAGCCCCGCCCAAATCCGAGGGGCTGAGCACCGGCGCCGGCGCCAAATAGGCGCGGGCGGGCCGGGTGAAGACCTCTGGCAAGCTGTGCGCCTGGGTCTCCACGGCAGCTGGAATTTCCAACGGCAGCCCGTCCCATTCGCCATGCTGAAGCCGCAGGCCAGTTCCGCCTCCGGTCTCGCATTCCATGGCGCCGCCTTCCCGCATGGCGCCTTCGACCATGCGGTACCAGCTGTCGCCTTGCTCACCCGCATCGCCGGCAGTGGCCACGATCAGCCACTTTTCTGCTCTGGTTAGAGCCACATACAATAGTCTCAGCCGCTCATTCTGCAGCTTCTCCTGTGCCGCCTCGCGGGCGGCCAGCATGGCGGCGGGCATCTGCTCCTTCGGCAATTTCCAAACCGGGGTGCCGTCGGCCAGCATGATCTCCGCATCCGTTGGCGGGCGCCGTTTCGCAGTGTCGGGCAGGATCACGATCGGTGCCTCCAGTCCCTTGGAGCCATGCACCGACATCACCCGGATCATGTTGCCTGCCGCGCCCATCTGGCGTTTGATCTCCAGATCGTCGGTCTGCATCCAGACCAGGAAGCCGGTAAGGCTGGGAACATCGGTGCGCTCATAGGCCAGCGCCTGCGACAGCAGCGCGTTGATGCCGTCTTCTGCTTCAGGTCCGAGCCGGCCCAGCAGTTTCTGGCGGCCGCCGTGGCGGGTCAGGATACGTTCGATCAGGTCAAAAGGGCGTAGAAAATCCGCATTGGCGCGCAGGTCGTCCAGAACGGCCATGGTTTCGGGGAATTCCCCTGCCCGTTCGCGCAGCGCCGGCCACAGATACATCGCCTCCCGCCGGTGCGCGAGGTCGAACAGCGCCTGTTCCCCCCAGCCGAACAGCGGCGATTTCAGAACCTCAGCCAGCGAAAGAGAATCTTCCGGCAATGCCAGGAAGCGCAGCAGTGCCGCAATATCCTTTACCGCCAGTTCGGCGCCCACCTTCAGCCGGTCAGCGCCGGCGATGGGCAGTTCGGCCTTTTTGCAGGCGCGGATGATTTCCGAAAACAGGTCTGACCGGCGCTGTACCAGGATAAGGAAGTCACCGGCATGCACGGGCCGGCGCTGGAAAGTGCCGCGCTCCGCTCCGTCTTCCGGGATCGTCACGCCGGTTTCAATCATCTCCTTGATCGACCGCGCGATACGGTCGGCCAGGATCACCGTGTGGTGGCGGCTGCTGGGGCGGTCGACGGGGCTGGTCCAGTCGGGGTCCTCGTCCTCCTCCACTTTTTCGACCACCGGCCACAGATCCACCCGGCCCGGCAGATCGGACTTGAAGGCGCG
>JBFOLS010000469.1:0-5566 GCA_040830225.1 Leisingera sp. | reverse complement strand
GGGTTTTCGGCGCTGATGCTGGGCACATTTTCCCGCTTCGGGGTCTGGCGCCAGGCGATGCTTGCCTTTGTGATTTTGATTTTTGTCGAGGGCCTGCGCGGCGTGGTGTCCGAACCGGTGCTGCAGAACCCCGCCCTGTGGCCGCTGATCTACCTGCCGACGCTGCTGGGATTGGCCGTGGCGCTGCTTTTCCTGGTCCTCTCGGCCCGGCCGAAACGGATCCAGGCAGCATTGCCGGAGGCGCCGGCATGAAGCTTGAAATCTATTAGGCCCGCCGTTTCCTGCAGTGGTTCCTGGTGATTGTTGCAGTGCTGATGACGCTTGTGGTGCTGATCGACCTGAACGAGCAGGTGCGCCGGTTTGAGGCTGCCGATCTCAGCCTGGCCCAGCTGGCGGGTCTCACTCTTCTGAACATCCCGGCTGCCCTCAGCGAGTTTCTGCCCCTGATCATGATCCTCAGCACCATTGTGCTGTTCGTGGGCCTTGCCCGCAGCAGCGAACTGGTGGTGACCCGCGCTATCGGCCGCTCCGGCATCCGGGCACTGGCGGCGCCGGTGCTGGTGGCGGCTGCAATCGGCGGGCTGGCGGTGACAATGCTGAACCCGATCGCGGCAGCCACAGCCAACCGGTACCAGGACTTGGCAGAAACCTATCACAACGGCGGCCCGTCGGCCCTGTCGCTGTCGGGGGAAGGCCTGTGGCTGCGCCAAGGCGGCGCACGGGGCCAGGCAGTGATCCACGCCAAGGGCTACAGCGGTGATGCCGCCGATATCACCCTGCATGAAGTTTCGATTCACAGCTACACCGCAGGCAGCGGGCCAGTGCGCCGCATCACCGCCGACAGCGCCAGTCTGGATGGCGACCATTGGATTCTGACCAATGCCAAGTCCTGGCCGCTGGCAGCCGGGATCAACCCCGAGACCGGCGCCGCACAGCATGAAGAGCTGCAGCTGCCGACCACACTGACCACTGACCGCATCCGCGATACGCTGGGCACCGCCAGCGGCATTTCAATCTATGATTTGCCCGCCACTATCCGCGAACTCTCCGCTGCCGGCTTCACCACCAAACGCTATGAAGTGCGCTACCAGGCCGAACTGGCGCGCCCGCTGTTCCTGATTGCCATGGTGCTGGTCGGCGCGTCCTTTACCATGCGGCATGCGCGCTTCGGCGGCACCGGTCTGGCGGTGCTGATGGCGGTCCTGTTGGGATTCGGTCTTTATTTCATCCGGAATTTCGCGCAAATCCTTGGCGAGAACGGGCAAATCCCGGTGGCACTGGCTGCCTGGGCGCCGCCTGCCGCCGCGATACTTTTGACTTTGGGACTGCTGCTTCATGCCGAAGACGGGTAACCTGCGCCGCGCGCTGCTTCTTTCCGCCGTGCTGCCTTGGCTGGCGCTGACGGCCCCTGCCCCGCAGGCGCAAGTCGCGGCGCCGCCGGATCCGGCACAACCCGCCATGCTGGTCGCCGATCAGGTCTTCATCACACCCAACCGCACCCTGGTGGCCGAAGGCAACGTCGAGGCCTTCCAGGGCGACATCCGGCTCAAGGCCAAGAAGATCACCTTTGACCAGAGCACGGGTACCCTGCAGATCGAAGGTCCGATCCGTATCGACCAGGACGGCGACATCACCATTCTGGCCAATGCCGGCGAATTGGACCGCGATCTCCGCAACGGTCTTCTGACAGGCGCCCGCATGGTGTTCCAGCAGCAGCTGCAGCTTGCCTCTCTGCAAATGACACGGGTCAGCGGCCGCTATACCCAGCTTTACAAAACGGCCGTAACCTCTTGCCACGTCTGCGACGACGGCCGACCGCCGCTGTGGCAGATCCGCGCAGAGCGGGTGACCCACGACCAGCAGGAGCGCCAGCTCTATTTCGAAAGCGCCCAGCTCCGAGTGCTGGATGTGCCGGTTTTCTACTTTCCTGCGATCCGCCTGCCGGATCCCTCGCTTGAACGTTCCAGCGGCTTCCTGATCCCGTCGCTGCGTTCGACTTCGAATCTCGGGACCGGGGTCAAGGTGCCCTATTTCTTCACGCTTGGCCCGCACCGGGACCTGACGCTGGCGCCCTACATCTCTTCCAGCACTCAGACGCTCGACGTGCGGTACCGGCAGGCCTTCCGCCGCGGCCGCATTGAATTCAACGGCGCTTATACACGCGATGATCTGATTTCCGGCGAAGACCGCGGGTACATCTTTGGCAAAGGCCAGTTCGAGCTGCCGCGGGACTACCGCTTCACTTTCGACATCAAGGCCGTCTCCGATGATGCCTACCTCTCCGACTACGGCCTGCCCGATCTTGACCGCCTGCGTTCCGAGGCGGTGCTGACCCGGGCCAAACGCGACAGTCTGTTCCGTACTTCTCTGACCCACTACAAGACCCTGCGCGACAGTGAAGACCAAAGCACCATCCCCTCCGGCATTGCCGAAGCATTCTACCAGACCCGCCACCAACCGGCCCTGACCGGCGGCGAGTTGCGGTTCACCCTGCAAGGCCATGGCCATCACCGCAGCTCCAGCCTTGATGGCACTGCAACGGACAGCAATGGCCGCGACCTGGCCCGGTTCACCGCCGACATTGACTGGCGCCGCAGCTGGCGGCTGGGCTACGGCATCCTGGCGGAATGGGAGGTTGGCGCTTCTGCCGATGCCTTCCGCGCCTATGACGACAGCTTTTTCACCGAAGAGGTCACCCGTCTCACCCCGCGCAGCGCCCTGACCTTGCGCCTGCCGATGAGCCGCCGCGAAGCCAGCGGCGCCACCCAGTACCTGGAGCCGATCCTGCAGCTCGGCTGGCGTGACGAAGGCGGCGGCAACGTGGCCAGCGAAGAAAGCCGCTTTGTCGAATTCGACCAGGGAAATCTCCTGTCGCTCTCCCGCTTTCCCGCCACGGACGCCCGCGAGGACGGCGTCACTCTGGTCTACGGCGCCAACTGGGCCCGGTATGCGCCCACCGGCTGGCAGGCCTATGCCACCGTGGGGCAGGTGCTGCGCAGCGACGGCGATGACCGCTTCACCAAAAGCTCAGGCCTCAGCGGAACTTCCTCGGATTTCCTGCTGGCTGGCCAGCTGAAATTCGGCGACGGACTGGCGATTTCCAGCCGCGGGCTGCTGAATGGTTCGCTGAACTTCTCCAAAGCCGAATTCCGCGGCGACTGGCGCACCGACCGCTCCAGCCTTTCCGGCACTTACCTGTGGCTGGGCACCGATCCCGATGAGGACCGCACCGAGGAAACCTCGGAACTTTGGTTTGACGGCAGCTATGATATCAATCCCAGCTGGTCGGCCAGCGCCCGGCTGCGCTATGACGTCTCGGACGCCCGCGCCACCCGCGCCGGCCTCGGCCTGGCCTACAGCAACGAATGCGTAACGGTCGACCTTTCGGTCAACCGCCGCTATACCTCAACAACAAGTGTTGAGCCGACAACGGATTTCGGCTTTACCATCTCGCTGAGCGGTTTTTCCGTGAACAGCGGCAGCAAACAGTACAGGCGGTCATGCAGCAAGACGTGAATACCCGGTTCCCGGCTCCCTTCCTTTCCCGCACCCTCAAATCAGCCGCCGCGCTGGCACTGGCCGCAGGGCTAAGCTGGACCGGCCTGCCAGCAGGCGCGCAGAACCTCTTTGCCCCTGCAATCACCGTGAATGACGACGTCATCACCCAGTATGAGCTGGAACAGCGTGCCCGTTTCCAGGCCGCGCTGCGGGTGCCCGGCGATCCGCTGGAAACCGCCCGCAAGGAGCTGATCGACGACCGGCTCAAGCTTGCGGTGCTGGAACAGGCCGGGCTTGAGCTCTCGGACGAGGACGTTACCGCTGGGATGGAAGAGCTGGCCGGCCGCGCCAACCTGTCCTTGAACGATTTCCTGACCGCACTGCAACAGCAGGGAGTGGAGCCGCAGACACTGCGTGACTTCACCAAGGTCGGGCTCGGCTGGCGTGAATACACAAGCGCCCGCTTTCTGTCCCGCGCCCGCCCCACCCCGGAGGAGATCGACCGCGCCATGGGAGCCTCCGGCACCGGCAGCGTTCAGGTTTTGCTGAGCGAGTTCATCGTGCCGATTAACGAGCAGAATGCCGCCCAGGTCGAAGATCTGACCGACCAAGTGGCACAGCTCAAGGGGTATGACAGTTTCTCGGCCGCCGCCGCCCAGTACTCGGCCGCTGCCAGCCGAAACGACGGCGGACGCCTGCCCTGGATGCCGCTGACCAAACTGCCGCCGCAGCTGCAGGAGGTCGTGCTGGCGCTTAAGCCGGGCGAGATCTCCGAACCGCTGCCGCTGCAAAACGCCGTGGCCCTCTTCCAAATGCGCGGCGTGCGCGAAGTGGACGGCGCTGCCCCTCGCTATACTGCAATCGAATATGCCGCCTATTACCTGCCCGGAGGACGCAGCCCCGAAACGCTCACCGCCGCGCAAAAGGTTGTAGACAGCGTTGACACCTGCGACGACTTCTATGGGCTCGCACAGGGTCAGGACCCTTCTGTGCTGGACATTCAAAGCCTGCAGCCATCGGATATTCCGCGCGATATTGCGCTGGAGCTGGCCAAGCTGGACCCCAATGAGCCCTCCACCGCCCTGACCCGCACCGAAGGCCAGACGCTGATGGTCTTGATGCTCTGCGGCCGCACCGCCGATCTGGGCGAGGACAGTTCACGCGAGACCGTTGCCAATGCGCTCACCGCACAGCGGATGACCTCCTTGGTCGAAAGCTACCTGGAGCAGTTGCGCGCGGATGCACGGATCGACATCAAATGAGCGTTTCCGGGCCTATTGCCCTTAGCTGCGGCGAACCCGCAGGCATAGGCCCGGAAATCGCCGTCAAGGCCTGGGAGGCCCTGCGCGGCACCTGTCCGTTTTTCTGGATCGGCGACCCGCGCCATTTGCCAGCGGGCACCCCGGTCCGGGAAATCCTGTCTCCGGCCGAAGCTTCGTCTGCAGCCACGGACAGTTTCCCGGTTCTTCCACTGACCTTTGCCGGCAGCTCTGCCAAAGGTGCAGCCGACCCGGCGAACGCCGCCGGAGTGATCCAGTCGATCGAAACCGCGGTCCGGCTGGTTCAGGCCGGCGAGGCCTCTGCGGTCTGCACAGCACCCATCCACAAGAAGGCGCTGATTGACGGCGCCGGATTTGCCTATCCTGGCCACACCGAATTCCTGGCAGCCCTTGCAGACCGCGAGCGGGTGGTGATGATGCTGGCCAGCGAGCAGCTGCGCGTGGTGCCCGCCACCATCCACATCGCCCTCTCCGAGGTGCCCAAGGCCCTGACCCCGGCGCTATTGCGCGAAGTGATTGAGATCACGGCCGCAGGCTTGCGCGATCAATTCGGCATTTCTGCGCCCCGTATTGCCATTGCGGGCCTCAACCCGCATGCCGGCGAGGGCGGCGCGATGGGGTCCGAGGAACTGGACTGGATCAACGAATTGATCCAGCAGATGCAAGGTGAAGGCCTTGGGGTTACCGGCCCGCATCCGGCGGATACCCTGTTCCACGCCGCCGCCCGCGCCCGCTATGACGCAGCAGTCTGCATGTACCACGACCAAGCCCTAATCCCGATCAAAACG
>JBFOLS010000468.1:0-3111 GCA_040830225.1 Leisingera sp. | reverse complement strand
GTGGCGGCCAGGTAGCGCGGTGCGGGCAGCCGTGTGCGGCTGGCAAAGGCATCGCGGAACAGCGAGGCAGCGCGGATGCGTTCGGCCCGTGCCAGCGGCCACAGGGCAAAGACAAAGGCGGTGAGCAGGCCGTAGAGCGCAGCTTCGATCAGGGCCGAGGGGTAGAGGGAAAACACCGCCGGGAAAGGCAGCTGTGCCGCAATCAGAGGCCCCAGCAGCACGGGCATCAGCCCGCCGATGCCAAGTCCGATCACCACGCCCAGCATCGCCAAGGCTCCGATTTGCAGGAAATAGGTGAGGAAGATGGTCTGCCGCTCAGCACCCAGCGTGCGCAGGGTGGCAATGGTCGAGGTCTTGGTGGCCAGATAGGCCCTTACTGCAGCAGAGACACCCACGCCCCCCACAGCCAGGCCCGACAGCCCTACCAGCACCAGGAAGGCGCCCAGGCGTTCGACAAATTCGGAAATCCCCGGCGCGCCGTTTCTTGCATCGCGCCAGCGCATGCCGGTGGTCTCAAACAGCCCCTCGGCCTCAGCCTGCAGGGCGTTCAGATCGTGGCCCGCGGGCAGCTCCATCCGGTATTTGGTGTCAAACAGGGTGCCGGTCGCCAGCAGGCCGGACTCCGCCAGGTCCGGCGTCGCCACCATGGTCCTCGGCCCCAGCTCAAAGCCGGAGGCCGCTGCATCCGGCTCCAGTGCAATCATCGCCATCAGCCGGAAATCCTGGGTGCCAAGCCGGAATGTATCTCCCGGCTGCAGCCCCAGCCGGTCGGCCAGCACCCGGTCCATCACCCCGCCGGGCAGGCCACCTGCGCCCGCCAAGGCGGTCTCCAACGGCATCTCCGGCGCCAGTTGCATTTCTCCCTTCAGCGGGTAAAGGCCATCCACTGCCTTCACCTGCGTCAAGCCGCGTTCCTCTCCCACCGTCGCCATCGAGCGGAACTCGGCAATCTCGGAATAGCGCAGCGTGTTCTGCGCCAGCCAGGCGCGCTCGTCATCATTGGCAAACCGGTAAGTGAAGTTCAGCTCGGCATCGCCGCCCAGGATCGTCGCGCCCTCGCGCGACAGGCCGGTTTCGATGGAGGCGCGGATCGAGCCGATGGCGGCAATCACCCCAACCCCCAGCGCCAGGCAGGCAAGGAAAATACGGAAGCCCTTCAGGCCGCCGCGCAGTTCGCGCAGGGCAAATCGCCAGGCGAGGCGGAAGGCAGAGGTATTCATTCCGCCGCCTCGCGCGCTGCCTCATCGTCAACGCGCCCGTCGCGCAGCCGGATCACCCGGTCGCAGCGCGAGGCAAGCTCGGGCGCATGGGTAACCATCACCAGCGTGGCGTCATAGCGGTCGCGCAGCCCGAACAGAAGATCCATCACGGCCTCGCCATTGGCCTCGTCGAGGTTGCCGGTGGGCTCATCCGCCAGGAGGATTGCAGGCCGCGGTGCCAGGGCGCGCGCCAGCGCCACCCGCTGCTGTTCACCGCCCGACATTTGCGCCGGGAAATGGCCCGCGCGGTGGCCAAGGCCCACCGCTTCCAGCTCAGCTTGCGCCCGCTCAAAGGCATCCTTGACACCTGCCAGCTCCAGCGGCGTTGCCACATTCTCCAAAGCAGTCATGGTCGGGATCAGGTGAAAGCTCTGAAACACCACGCCCATGTTGTTGCGGCGGAACCGCGCCAGCGCGTCCTCGTTCATCGCAGTCAGGTCCTGACCCAGGGCGTTCACGCTGCCGCCGGTTTCCTGCTCCAGCCCGCCCATCAGCATCAGGAGCGACGATTTCCCTGAACCGGACGGGCCGATCAGCCCCAGGGTCTCGCCCTGCTGCACATCCAGCGAGATACCGTGCAAAATCTCTACCGGTCCGGTATTGCTATTCAGGGTCAAAGACGCATCTAAGAGATGCAGAACGGGGCTGTTAGCTTTGGTCATCGGGCCTGCCTGTTGGATCCACCTACCGGATATGGAGTGTTTGCGGCGATGCGCAAGATACTGGCACTGTTGAGTTTGATGCTTTTTGCAGGCAATGCATGGGCCGAGCCGCTGCGGATCACTGCCTTTGGCGACAGCCTGGTGCAGGGCTACGGGCTGCCGCAGGACCAGGGTTTCGTGCCGCAACTTGAGCGCTGGCTCAACGAAAACGGTGCCGAGGTGGTGCTTCAGAACGCCGGTGTCTCAGGGGATACCACTGCCGGCGGCGCTGAGCGCGCCGAGTGGACCCTGTCCGACAACCCGGACGGTCTGATTGTCCTTTTGGGCGGCAACGACCTGCTGCGCGGGCTGTCGCCCGAGGAAGCACGCGCCAACATGATCCGCATTCTGCAGGCAGCCGAATCCAAGGATATCAAAGTCATGCTGATTGGAATGAAGGCGCCGGGCAACTACGGACCGGAGTACAAGGAAGACTTTGACGCCATCTATCCCGATCTTGCCCGGGAATTCGGCGCCGTGCTGCATCCGGATGCTTTTGCCGGCATTGCCGCTGAGGCAGGCGATGACCCGGCTGCGGCTCAGGCTTATATTCAGGACGACGGCATCCACCCCAACGCCGATGGTGTGGCGCTGAACGTGGCAGCAGCCGGCCCGGTGGTGCTGCAGCTGGTCGAAAATATCCTGAACTGAAAACAGCCCCGGAAAGGCAGGGCTGTCTGAATTCTCTTAAACTGGATCAGAAATCCGGATTAGGAGACCAGCGCGATATCCACGGCGGATTCGCGGCCGTCGCGGCCCGCGCGCAGCTCAAAGGTCACTTTCTGATTGTCTGCCAAGCCAGTCAGCCCCGAACGCTCAACCGCGGAAATATGGACAAAAATGTCCTTGCCGCCATCATCGGGTGCAATAAAGCCGTAGCCTTTGGTGGTGTTGAACCATTTGACGGTGCCAGTGGCCATCGTCTCGTACTCCTAAGTCGTCTCAAATTATCTGCCCGCGGATGCGGCAGTCCGGCAAAGTCTGCAGATGATCATGACCGCGCCATGAGAGCACAGTGATGGCATTCGCGTAACGTCGCGATGACACAATTGGGTATGAAACCCCGTTAGCGCAAGAAAAATACAGAGTGACGCGGGGTTTCTTTGCTCATTCCGGCAAGACTGTGCCTAAAGCACCGTCACAACCG
Source organism: Leisingera sp. (assembly GCA_040830225.1). GTDB lineage: Bacteria > Pseudomonadota > Alphaproteobacteria > Rhodobacterales > Rhodobacteraceae > Leisingera. The sequence continues at coordinate 4 of JBFOLS010000468.1, read as the reverse complement.
TGCC
>JBFOLS010000467.1:0-16150 GCA_040830225.1 Leisingera sp. | reverse complement strand
TGATACCGGTGCAGAGCTGGTGCTGTTTGACACTGGTCTGGGCATGGGCGGCATTGCCAAGGCATTGGCCGCAGCTGGCGTGACACCAGATCAGATAAACGTAGTGGTGATCACCCATATGCACCCTGACCATATCGGCGGACTGATGACCGCTGGTGCGCCCACGTTCCCCAATGCCCGCTATGTAACGGCCGCGGCGGAGTACAATTTCTGGTCCAAGATGGAGCCCGGCAACCGGGTTGGCGATCTGGTCGCCAGCAATGTGACGCCGCTGGCCGAAAAAACCACCTTCATCGATGACGGCGGCAGCGTGGCTTCCGGGATAACCGCGGTGGCGGGCTTTGGCCATACGCCCGGGCATATGTGCTACATGCTGGAGAGCGGCAGGCGGCAGCTGTTGCTGACGGCGGATCTGGCCAATCACTATGTCTACAGCTTTGCCCGGCCGGACTGGGCCTTCAGCTTTGATGCGGATGCAGAAGCTGCCAGCGCTTCGCGCCGCAAGGTGCTGGGCATGCTGGCGGCGGACAAGGTGCCGATGATCGGCTATCATATGCCGTTCCCGGCGGCCGGGTTTGTGGAAACCCGTGGCGAGGGATTCCGCTATGTGCCGGTGAGCTATCAGTTGATGGGATAGGCGTCAGCAGCCGGTCTGCGGCCCGTATTTACTGCCGTCCGCGAAGCGGGACAGGCGGAATTCATGCGGATCCACAACAGGCTTGTCGCCAGTGACCAGATCGGCGGCGAGCTTGCCTGCCGCCGGGCCGATGCCGAAGCCGTGCCCGGAGAAGCCGGTGGCAACGAACAGCCCCGGCAGCCCGTCGGCCTGGGAGATCACAGGTATCGCATCCGGCGTCACATCAATCAGCCCGCCCCAGCTTTGCACCACATCGGCCCCCTGCAGCACCGGGAAGGCCTTTTGCGCCGCGGCCCAGCCGCTTTTCAGTGCTTTCTGAGAGGGTGCCGGGTCGAGTACCCGGCAGAGCTCAAACGGCGTTGTCTGATCCGGCTGCCAGCGGCGCGCCTGGGCGGCTTCCTCAGCCCAGCGCCCGGAGACGCGGAATTGCAGGGCGCGCCATTCCTGACGGTAGCTGGGCATGAATTTCCAGCCCAGGCGAAAGCTGTCGGGCACAATGTCGACAATGTTCTCATGAGCATCGGCAACGGTGTAACCGCCGTCGGCGCGTTTGCGCAGGCCGAGGTTCGCGGCGCGGATGGCTGTATCCGGGCCGCCCTGCACCGGAGAGGTGCGCAGGACCGAGTTTAATACTTTCAGCTGCGGCAGCTGGACTTTGGCATTGCCCAGGAACAGCCGCGACCAGGCACCGCCCGCGACGACCACGGCGGAACAAGCCACCCGGCCGCGTTCGGTCATCACGCCGCTGATGCGGCCTGCGGCGGTCTCGACGCTGCGCACGGCGCATTCGGTCATGATCTTTGCCCCGGCTGCCTGGGCGGCAGAGGCGATGGCATGGGTGGCCATCTGCGGCTCGGCGCGGCCGTCCATCGGGGTCAGCAGGCCGGAGCGGGTCTTGGTCTGGTGGCCGGGCATCAGCTGTTCGATCTGATCGCCGCGGACCATGCGGGCGTTCTGCCCCCAATTGTCCAGATTGCGCAGCCAGCGCTCCAGTTGCGCCTCGCGCTTGGAGGTCTCAGCCGTGTAGAGGATGCCGGAGCGGGTGAAACCGGTTGCCTTTCCGGTGCGCTTGGCCAGCCCCTCCCAAAGCCGAAGCGCCTCGGCCATCAGCGGGATTTCCCGCGGGTCGCGGCAGGAGATCCGCACCCACCCCCAGTTGCGCGAACTTTGCTCACCGGCGATCTGGCCCTTTTCGCACAAAAGCACCGAATAACCGCGCTCGGCCAGTTCCAGAGCGGTGGTGGCACCGATGATGCCGCCGCCGATCACTACGGCATCCACGGCCTTGGGCAAGGCCAGGTCGGATTGAAAATGGGGCAGCTTAAGTCCAGGCATACGGCCATCTATGCCCGTTGCCCAATTGCCGGTCCAGCATGCAGGCGACGCCAAGAGCGCCGCTTTCCGGCATTGTGTTTTTTGCGCCGCATATCAGGGCGTTAGCGCCACCGGAAGCAAATTTTCCGACTGCACTGAAAGCGTAGAATTCCCTGTGCCTTCAAATAGTTAACGCAAGCTTCAGGAGGGGTCTCGCCAGCGGTTTACAATCGGGTAGCGGCGGTCCAGCCAGAACGCGCGCGACGTTAGGCGGGCGCCGGGTGCGGACTGGAAGCGCTTGTATTCGCTGATATAAACCAGATGCTCGACCCGTTTAGCCACATCGCGGTCAAAACCTGCCTCAATGCAATCTGTGATTGAGCCATCCTGATCGACCAGGATTTCCAGAATCGCGTCCAGCTCCGGGTAGTCCGGCAGGCTGTCACTGTCCTTCTGATCCTCGCGCAGTTCTGCACTGGGCGGCTTGTCGATCACATTAGGGCGGATCACCTCGCCCTCCGGGCCCTTCATCCAAGGGCGATGATTGGCGTTGCGCCAGCGGCAGGTTTCAAACACGCGGGTTTTGTACAAATCCTTGATCGGATTATAGCCCCCGTTCATGTCGCCGTAGATAGTGGCATAGCCCACTGCGACTTCGGACTTGTTGCCGGTGGTCAGCAGCATCTCGCCGAATTTGTTCGACATCGCCATCAGCAGCAGCCCGCGCAGGCGGGATTGGATGTTTTCTTCGGTGAGGTCAGCATCGCGGCCAGCGAACAGCGGCGCCAGGGTATTGGTGATCGCCTGTCGGCCTTCTGAAATAGGCACGTAGTCGTAGTGCACGCCCAGCGCCTTGGCGACGGCCTCGGCATCCTCCAAAGACTCCTCCGAAGTGTACTCGGAAGGCAGCATTACGCAGCGGACGTTCTCAGCACCGATGGCGTCAACCGCGATGGCCGCAACAATGGCCGAGTCCACGCCGCCGGACAGACCCAGCAGCACTTTCTTGAAACCGCTCTTGCCCAGATAGTCGCGCAGGGATTCCACCATTACCCGGTAGTCCTGTTCCCATTCATCCGGCAGATGCGCCTTTTCACCTTCGACGGCGTGCCAGCCCTCGTCAGTGCGCTCCAGGTCGAGATGCGCATAGGCCTCGTCAAACACCGGCATCTGCAGCGCCAGGGCCCCGCCCGGGTTCAGCACAAAAGAACCGCCGTCAAACACCTGGTCGTCCTGGCCGCCCACCATGTTCAGATCGATCACCGGCAGATGGGTTTCGACCGAGCGCGCCACCATGTGGTTGAAGCGCACTTCCATCTTGTTGCGGAAATAGGGCGAGCCGTTGGGGATCAGCAGGAACTCGGCACCGGTCTCAGCCAGGGTCTCGGCGACATCCTCGTGCCAGCCGTCCTCGCAAATGGGCGAGCCGATGCGGGTGTTGCCGACAGCATAGGGGCCGCCGAGGGGGCCTGCATCAAAGATGCGGACCTCATCGAATACAGTCTCGTTCGGCAGATGGTGCTTGAGGCTGCGCGAGGCGATCTTTCCGCCCTTCAGGATCAGGTAGGCATTGTACAGCCGGCCGCCTTCGACCCAGGGGCTGCCGATGGCCAGTGCCGGGCCTTCGGCACAGTCCGCCGCCAGCTTCTCGACCTCGGCAATCGCGGCCTTGTGAAAGGCCGGCTTCATCACCAGGTCCTGGGTGTTGTAGCCGGTAATGAACATTTCCGGCAGCGCGACCAGGTCGGCACCGGCCTTGCGGCCCTCTTCCCAGGCAGCCTTGGCCTTGGCGGCATTGCCTGCCAGATCACCCACCGTGGGGTTCAGCTGCGCCAGTGTCACGCGGAAACGGTCTGCCATGCTGCTTGCGCCCTTTGCAAAAATCCTCCTTCAGCCATTTATCAGATTGGCGGCCAAGGAAAAGAGCCTGGGCTTGCGGACAGGGAAAAGACATTGCGGCCCTGCGCCCGGTAGCTTAGTTTCCGGGCAAGCAACCCTAAATGGCAGCAGCACCGTAATTCCTGGGCAGGCAGAGGTTTTGAATGACCCGTTTCGGCACCGCACTCGCGTTTTCCACGATCCTGGCATTGGCCGCACCAGCCCTTGCGCAGGAAAGCGGCGTCATCACCACGCAGGACGAGATCGGCGGTGTTTATGAGGGCACCTTCCGCAACGGGCTGCAACATGGCACCGGCACTTACAAGCTGCCCAACGGCTATGAATACACCGGTGAATGGGTCGATGGCGAGATCAAGGGCCGCGGGGTTGCCCGCTACCCAACCGGCTCGGTCTATGAGGGCGACTTTGCCCGCGGCAAGCCCGAGGGCCTGGGCAAGATCGTCTTCCCCGACGGATCCACCTATGAAGGCGACTGGCAGGACGGCAAAATCCACGGCGAGGGGGTATATAATTTTGCGAGCGGGGTCCGGTATCAGGGCAGCTTTGCCGACGGCAAGCGCCACGGCCGGGGCAAGTGGGAGAACCCCGACGGCTATACCTATGACGGCGACTGGGTCGAGGGCCGCCAGGAGGGCCACGCGCAGGTGACCTATCCGGAAGGCACCCGCTATGAAGGCAGCATTCAAAACGGCAAGCTGAATGGCCAGGGCAAACTGGAGACTTCTGACGGGCTGGTCTACGAAGGCCAGTGGGCGGACGGCCAGATGCACGGCACCGGCAAGCTGGTGCAGCCCAACGGCGACATTTACGAAGGCGAATTGCAGAACGGCCGCCGTCATGGCCGGGGCAAGGCAACCTATGCCAACGGCAATGTCTACACCGGCGAATTTGCCGACGATCAGCGCCACGGCACCGGCACTATCACTGAAAAGGATGGCTACAGCTACACCGGCGCCTGGGTGCAGGGTCAGATCGACGGCAAGGGCAAGATGATCTATGCGGACGGATCGGCCTATGAGGGCGATTTCCGCGACGATCTGCCCGAGGGGCAGGGCAAGATCACATATCCCGACGGCTCCACCTTCGAGGGAAGCTGGGTGGCCGGGGTGATCGAAGGCGAGGGCACCGCCACCTATCCCAACGGCATTACCTACACCGGCGGTTTCAAGAACGCCAAGAACCATGGCCAAGGGGTCATGACCTATGCCGACGGCTACCGTTACGAGGGCGGATGGGAAAACGGCCAGCGCCACGGCGATGCCAGAGTCACCTATGCCGATGGCTCGGTCTACACCGGTGCCTTTGCCAACAGCCAGCGCCATGGCCAGGGCAAGATCGAGATGCCCGACGGGTTCACCTATGAGGGCGGCTGGCAGGAAGGCAAGATTTTTGGCGAAGGCGTTGCGACCTATGCCAACGGCGATATCTACGAAGGCAGCTTTGTCAACGGAAAGCGCCAGGGCCCCGGCACGATGAAATATGCCAGCGGTCAGCAAGCCGAAGGCGACTGGGAGAACGGCGCGCTGGTCAGCAGCGAGGCAGAGTAAGCCCGGAGAATTTGCCGGAGTTGCAGGGGCGCACCATCAGGACGCGCCCCTTTTCCATTTCTCAGCCGATGCGGATGCGGCTCAGGTGGTCCGGCATCGCCACCCCTTCCAGATTGGCGGGATCAGGCTGCGGCGGCTGCAATTCCATTGCCATTGGCACCACACCGGCCCAAACCGGCAATGCATAGTCCTCTTCATCATCCTTGGGCGGGCCGCTGCGGATCTTGGCAGCGCCCTCGGTGATTGGCATCCGCAGCACAGCGGTGGCTTTCACCTCCTGCTCTGTCATCGGGCGCAGGGTTTCCCAGCGGCCGGGGAATATCCGCTCGACCATGGCTTTGAGGCTGGCCGCTTTGGCTTCGGAACCGGTGACTTTTTCTGCCACGCCGAACAGCATTGCTGAGCGGAAGTTGACCGAGTGGTGGAAGGCAGAGCGCGCCAGCACATAGCCGTCCATGCAAGTTACACTCAGGCACACTTCGGCCCCTTCCATTGCACGGATGGCCCGGCTGGCAGAGGACCCGTGCCAATAGACATGGCCGCCCTCACGCCACTGAAGGGTTGGCAGCACCGAAGTGGCCCCGTTGATCTGATAGCCGATATGGGCAAGCGGCATGGCGTCAAGCACTTGATAGACGCTTTCGCGGTCGTACAGCCCGCGCTCATGGGCGCGCCGCAGGCGGCTGCGTTGTGTTTTCAGGGCGGAGTCCGGGGCGGTTTCCAGTTCGGGCTGGCGCATTGGCTGACCTCTTGTTCCTTATTGTGTCCGGGCCACAGGTATGCGCAAACTGGACCGGAATTAACTTCCAGTTTTCGTCAAAAGATACAGTCCAAAATGATAGACCTCTCCGGCATGGTTTCCGAAGGCGGCGCTGAGCCGCTTTATCAGCAGATCGTGACGGCGCTGCGCCGCCAGATCAGCGAAGGCAGTCTGGCGATCGGCACAAGGCTGCCGTCATCGCGCGCGCTGGCACAGGACCTGGGAGTGGCGCGCTCCACCGTGGTGACAGCCTATGACCAGCTGGTTGCGGAGGGGTTTGCCGACGCGCGCCGGGGCGCCGGAATTTTCGTCTGCGACGTGGCGCCGATCCGGCCGCCGGAGACCCCTGCCCGACCCCTGGCCGCAGCGGCGCCCCCGGCACCGGGGCTGCTGCTGCCGGGGGCACCGGACCCGGAGGTATTCCCGGCCCGCCCCTGGGCACGATGTGTTTCACGTGTGGCACGGCTGGATCCGCTGAGCCTCAGCCATCAGGAGGATGCATTCGGCGACCCGGAACTGCGGCGCGAGATCGCCGCTTATGCTGCACGCTGGCGGGGCATCGAGTGCAGCGCAGAGCAAGTGCTGGTAACCAGCGGCGCTCGGGAAGCGCTGGAGCTGACAATGGAGTTTCTGGTGGAAGGCGAGGACATTGCCTTGGAAGCACCCGGCTTTACCCCGACCCAGCGGTTTGCCACCGCCCGCGGCTGGGATGTGCGCTGGCTACGCGCCGGTGCACGCGGTGCCGAAGTGCCGCAGCAGATGTCCAAGGTCACCTTGCTGACCCCATCGCATCAGTTTCCGCTGGGCGGCACGCTGCCCGTCCCCCAGCGGCAGATGTTTCTGCAGGCTGCCAAGGCGCGCGGCGGCTGGATCATCGAGGACGATTTCGACAGCGAATTCCGGTACGCCGGCCAGCCGGTGCCTGCCATGGCTGCACTCGACACCGAAGGGCGCTGCATCTACGTCGGCACCTTTTCCAAGACTTTTTCGCATGCTTTGCGGCTGGGTTATGCGATTCTGCCGCCCATGCTGGTGCCGCGGTTCCGGGCGCAGTTCATCCACCCCAGCGCAGGGGCCGCTATCACCGCCCAGCGGCCTTTGGCAGAATTCATGGCCTCGGGGCAATATGACCGCCATATCCGCCGCGCCCGCAGGCTCTATGCCGAGCGTTACGCGGCTGTCGCGGATGCTCTGGCGGCATGGCCCGCAACCCTGGGAACATTCCGGCGCCACAATGCCGGGATGCAGATCGCCTTCCACCTTGCCGGCGGGCGCTCCGACGCAACGATCTGCCGCCAAGCAGCCGCAGCCGGGTATGGTGTGCGGCCTCTGTCGCTGCATGACCCGTCCGGCCAAGTCCAAGGATTGCTGATCGGATTCTGCCAAAGCTCCCCAGAGGTTCTGCCGGACCAGATTGCCGGGCTGCGCAGGATCGTTGAGGACTGCACCTAGGCCGGCCTGCTACCGCTCCCCACCGTGCCCCGGCAGGCCTGGGTATTGCAGCCGGCAGGGCGCCTGCGCTGCCCGCCGGCCAAACTGTCTTGCCTCTCCACCCTTCATAGAAGTCTGCAATTTCTCTCTTTCCATTCCGCCGCGCCTCTGTATAAATCGCTGCCATGACCAATCGCGCAGATATCACCATTGCAGACACCGCGTCCCGCGGTGCAGCTCTGCGCGCCCTACTGATCCTAGCCCGCCTCTGAGCGTGCCCTTCCGGCGCGCCCGCTCAGAGGATTGCCGCACGCGCGCCACGATAGGCTTATGATGCCCTGAAGGGCTTAGGACAGAGACAAGAGATACCGACATGACAAACGCATCCCCGATTTCCGGCGACAAATCCCGTGTATTGATTTTCGATACCACCCTGCGCGACGGTGAGCAGAGCCCCGGCGCCACCATGACCCATGACGAGAAGCTGGAGATTGCCGGTCTTCTGGACGAGATGGGCGTGGACATTATCGAGGCTGGTTTCCCGATTGCTTCCGAAGGCGACTTCGCAGCTGTGTCCGAGATTGCGGAACGCTCGAAGAATTCGATGATCTGCGGGTTGGCGCGTGCCAATTTCAAGGATATCGACCGTTGCGCCGAAGCGGTGCGCAAGGCCGCGCAGCCGCGCATCCACACCTTCATCGGCACCTCGCCGCTGCACCGCGCCATTCCGAACCTCACCATGGACGAGATGGCGGACAAGATCCATGAGACGGTGACCCATGCCCGCAATCTGGTCGACAACGTGCAGTGGTCGCCGATGGATGCAACCCGCACCGAGTGGGACTACCTGTGCCGGGTGATCGAAATTGCCATCAAGGCGGGTGCCACGACCATCAACATCCCCGACACCGTGGGCTACACCGCGCCGATGGAGTCGGCCGACCTGATCAAGCGTCTCATTGAAACCGTGCCGGGTGCCGATGAAGTGGTCTTTGCCACCCATTGCCACAACGACCTGGGCATGGCGACCGCCAACGCGCTGGCCGCTGTTGCCGGCGGTGCGCGCCAGATCGAGTGCACCATCAACGGTCTTGGCGAGCGCGCCGGCAATACCGCGCTGGAAGAGGTGGTGATGGCGCTGAAGACGCGCAATGACATCATGCCCTGGCACACCGGCATCGACACCACCAAGATCATGCATATCTCGCGCCGGGTCTCGACCGTTTCCGGTTTTGTGGTGCAGCCGAACAAGGCGATTGTCGGCAAGAACGCCTTTGCCCATGAAAGCGGCATCCACCAGGACGGCATGCTGAAGAACCGCGAAAACTTCGAGATCATGCGGCCCGAGGACATCGGCCTCTCCGGCACTTCGCTGCCCCTGGGCAAGCACTCTGGCCGCGCGGCGCTGCGCGACAAGCTGGAGCACCTTGGCTATGACGTTGGCGACAACCAGCTGAAGGATGTCTTTGTCCGCTTCAAGGAACTGGCTGACCGCAAGAAAGAGGTCTTTGACGACGACCTCATCGCGCTGATGCGCACCGGCAGCGAAGCAGAGAATGACTACCTCAAGATCGTCTCGATGAAAGTGGTCTGCGGCACCGGCGGCCCGGCGGAATCCACTGTGGAGATGGAGATCGACGGCAAGGACGTCACTGAGACCGCAGAGGGTGATGGCCCGGTGGATGCGACCTTCAAGGCGATCCGCAAGATCTACCCGAACACCGCCCGGCTGCAGCTCTATCAGGTGCATGCGGTCACCGAAGGCACCGATGCGCAGGCCACGGTTTCTGTACGCCTGGAGGAAGACGGCAACATCGCCACCGGCGAAAGCGCCAACACCGATACGGTTGTTGCCTCCGCCAAGGCCTATGTGAACGCGCTGAACCGCCTGATCGTGCGCCGCGGACGCGTTGGCGAAGGCGCCGATGCCAAGGAGATTTCCTATAAGGACCTCGCCTAAGCCAGGTCCCACTCTACGAGAAAGGGCGCCCGCTGCGGCGCCCTTTTGCTTTACCTTCAGTCCAGCCTATTCCAGCCCGGCGTTGCGCAGCCCCTCGCAGAAATGCTCCTGGTCCTCGGTGCGCCCGTAATGCAAGCCTGCCAGCAATCCCTCGACCGTGGCCTCCGGCTGCAACTCCCGGATTTGCGCCACAGAATCCTGCGCCTGCTGCATATTGCCAAGCCAACTGTGGCAAGCCGCCACCAGCCCGGTTTGCACTGCATCCGTTGACGGCAGACGTTTGAAGTCGGTCAGCGCCTGCTCGTACAGGCGGGCGGTGAAATGCGCCTTGCCAAGGTGGCTCCAGAAACGGACCGGGAAATGCGGGTTGAGACGCATGGCTTTCCGGATCCACTCGGCCCCCTCCTCGGGTCTGCCCTGCCAGGTCAGCAGTTCGCCCATCTGCACCACAACCAGATCATAGTTCGGATTGAGCGCCAGTGCGCGTTCCTGGTGATACTGCGCCTGTTCTAGGTTCTCCTGCAGGATGGAAACTGCCGCCATCAGCCGGTGCACATCCGCATCATTGTCATCCATCGACGCGGCTTTCTGAATCGACGCCAGCGCCAGCTGCAGCATTTCCTCGGTGTCCTCGCACCAGCCATAGCCCCAAGCCTGGCCGCGGATACAGCCCCGCCATGCATGGGCGTGGGCAAACTCCGAGTCCAGTTCCACCGCGCGGTCGATCAGCTTCATGGCTTCGGCGTTGTCCTCAGCAGTGCTGCGGTGATGCAGAACCTTTGCGGCAAGAACGCATTCGTAGGCAGCCAGGCTGGACGGCTTCTTGCGTGAGACCTCATCCTGCTGGGCCGCTTCGATCCGCCCGGGCAGAGTGGCAACAATGGCAGATACCACCTCGTCCTGTATCTCAAAAATGTCGTCAAGCGTCCTGTCGTATTTCTCGGCCCAGATATGGGCATCGTTACTGCTGTCGATCAGCTGCACGGTAATCCGCAGGCGGTTGCCCCCTTTCCGCACGCTGCCTTCGACGATGTAGCGGGCGTCGAGTTTCTCCGCCACGTCCCGCACATTCACCGCCTGCCCCTTGTAGACAAAGGAGGAATTGCGGGAAATCACGAACAGCTCGTGCCTGCGGCTCAGCTCGGTCAGGAGGTCTTCGGTCAGCCCGTCAACGAAAAACTCCTGATCCGGATCACCGCTCATGTTCGCAAACGGCAGCACGGCGATCGAAGGTTTCACCACCGGAACCGGCGCTTCAGGGGCCTCCGCGGTGGCGGGCTGCTCAGCAGCAGCGTCGCCGTCCAGCAGCAGACGGAAAACCCTGACCGGCTCAGAGATGTTTTTCAGGTGCTTGTCGCCCAGATCCTCGAACTGCAAATCAGCGGTGCGGCGGACCTGGTCGTGGACAGCTGAAGAGATGCAGACCTCGCCCACACCTGCGATCTGCTCAAGACGGGCCGCAACGTTCACACCGCTGCCGTAGATGTCCCCCTCATCAAAGATGATATCGCCCAGATTGATCCCGACCCGGAATTGGATGCGCTGATCCGGCGGCACATCGGTGTTGCGCCTGCGCATCCGGCTCTGCACTTCTGCAGCACAGGCCACAGCAGCGGAAACGCTGGAGAACTCGACAAGCATGCCGTCGCCGGTGGTTTTGATGATGGAGCCCCTGTTTTTGGCAATCGCCGGATCGATCAGCTCAATCCTGTGGGTGCGCAACCGAGCAAGCGTACCTTGCTCATCCGCCTCCATCAGGCGGCTGTAACCAACCATATCCGCCGCCAGCACGGCAGCCAGCCTGCGTTCCATTTGGCGCTCCTCCTAGCAAGGTTCTAGGCTGGGCACCGCAGAAATCCATTTTTTTACGCAAACCCGGGCGCAGCGCGGCCGCGTCAAGCGGTCCTGAACATCCCGCTGATCCGGGCGGCTTCATCTTCGGCACCAAAGGGCGCATTGACCACAAACATTCCAGATCCCACCATCCGGTGGCCCTCGCGTGCCGGCGGGAAGGATACCTCGTGGCGCAGTGCTCCGGGCAAGTCTTGCGCTTCGAGCGCCTTGAGCATCTGCTGATGCCCACCGTCCCTCAGAAGCGGGTACCAGAGCGCAATCACCCCCACGTTCCACTTCTTGTGCAGCTTTCCGATGATGCCGGGAATGCGGGAATAGTCGGACTTAATCTCGTAGCTCGGATCGATCAGCAGCAGCCCGCGGCGCGGCGTCGGCGGCGCCAGGGAAAGGGCCAGTTCGAACCCGTCCTGCTGATGCACTTTGGCCTTCCAGGGCCTCAGGGCAGTGCGCAGAGCGGCGTTTTCCTGAGGGTGAAGTTCGGCAAAATGCATTGCATCGCCAGCCCGGAGCAGCGTTGCCGCAACCAGCGGTGAACCCGGATAGGCGGCAGGTCCATGCTGTGCGCGGGTCTCAGCCAGCGCCCGGTGAAGCGGATGTTCCGCCGCAAGCGCCTGTCCCGACAGAATCCGGGTGATCCCCTGATCTGCCTCGCCGGTCTTGACCGCTTCCGGCGCATTCAGCTGATAAAGGCCGCGGCCTGCATGGGTCTCGATATAGCTGAGCGGCTTGTCCTTGCGGGTGAGGTAGGCCAGCATCCAGGCCAGCAGCGCATGCTTCTGGACATCAGCCAGGTTTCCGGCGTGGTAAATGTGCTGATAGGAGAGCATGCGCCCCCTCTAGCGGCAAATCCCGGAGCGCGGAAGAGGGGATGGGCGCGGGATAAACAGAATCTCAACCCCGTTGCGGCAGACTGCCCCTGTTCCACCTATGCAGAATGCAGGTTCATATGCCCCTCAGAACGAGCGCCGTTGCCTTTGTCCTCACTTGCCTGGCTCTATTGCTGTGCACCGCTGCTGCTGTCAGCGCGCAGGGGTATTCGCTGGTTGGAAACCAGTTCTTTCTGCATCAGGCTTCCGCGCCGCAGCCCGGCCCTGCCCGGCTAGCCGCACCGCAGGCAGTGGCTAGCCTGCTTCCCGACGCCCTGCCCGGCGCGGATCCCGGGCGCGGCGCAGTCTCGCTCGACCCAGGCGCTGCCAGCCTGTTCCGCGGGCGCAGCAGCGGCGGGCTGTTCGCCCCTATCCTCAGTGCGCCGCCCAGCATCAAGCTGCTCTTTGACCTGATCGCCAGCGCTGAAGCCGGCAAGGCGCAATATGATGCCGTTCAGCATGGCGCCAAACGCAAGCCGCCGAAAAAGCCGACCCAGATGACCGTTGCCGAGATCAACGCCTGGATCGACGCCACCCCGGGCCAGCCTCACGCCATCGGGCGCTATCAGCTGATCCCTGCGACCTTCCGGCGGCTGGTCAAGCATCAGGGGGTGAAGCCGCAGGCCCGCTTCTCGCCCGAACTGCAGGACCAGCTGGCGCACCAGCTGATCGAGGAGGCCGGCTACAGCGCCTTCCTGACATCCGAAATGCCGCGCAAGACCTTTATGCTGAACCTCGCCAAGATCTGGGCCGGGCTGCCGACTTCCAGCGGCAAGTCTTACTATGAAGGCTATGCCGGCAACAGCGCCAGCCTGACCTGGTCTCATTTCAAGACCGAGATGCAGCGGATATTCCCAAGCTGAACGGCAGGCCGCTTCCGGCTGCCCGAGCAAGTCAGCGGAGACCAAAGACGCCACTCCGGAACAGCGCGGGAACGCAGTCCGCCTGTGACCCCACGGACTGGGCGGAAAGGCGCTGTTTCACCATAATACGCCCTTTCGCGGCCAACCTCTGCCGCTTATAAGGTTTGCGACGCGGCTTCCTTGGAGTCGCCGCAAAGGACTACGGCAGCTTTCACAGGATCCCTTCTATATGGCGCTTTTCGGAAACTTAGGCGGTCTGTTCTCTTCGGACATGGCCATTGACCTCGGCACAGCCAACACGCTGGTCTATGTCAAGGGCCGCGGCGTGATCCTGTCCGAGCCGTCGGTGGTTGCCTATCACGTCAAGGACGGCGTCAAGAAGGTGCTGGCTGTGGGTGAAGACGCCAAGCTGATGCTGGGCCGCACCCCGGGCTCGATCGAGGCGATCCGTCCGATGCGCGAAGGGGTGATTGCAGACTTCGACACCGCCGAGGAGATGATCAAGCACTTCATCCGCAAGGTGCACAAGCGCTCGACCTTCTCGAAGCCGAAGATCATCGTCTGCGTACCGCATGGCGCAACACCGGTTGAAAAACGGGCGATCCGCCAGTCGGTGCTGTCCGCCGGCGCCCGCCGTGCTGGGCTGATTGCCGAACCGATTGCAGCCGCCATCGGGGCCGGCATGCCGATCACCGACCCGACCGGCAACATGGTTGTCGACATCGGCGGCGGCACCACCGAGGTTGCCGTCCTGTCGCTGGGCGACATCGTCTATGCCCGTTCGGTGCGGGTGGGCGGCGACCGCATGGACGAGGCGATCATCAGCTATCTGCGCCGCCAGCAGAACCTGCTGGTCGGCGAAGCCACTGCCGAGCGCATCAAAACTTCGATCGGCACCGCACGGATGCCCGATGACGGCCGCGGCCAGTCGATGCAGATTCGCGGCCGCGACCTGCTGAACGGGGTGCCCAAAGAGATCGAGATTTCCCAGGCCCAAGTCGCCGAGGCGCTGACCGAACCGGTGCAGCAGATTTGCGAGGCGGTGATGACCGCGCTGGAAACCACCCCCCCGGATCTGGCCGCCGACATCGTCGACCGCGGTGTAATGCTGACTGGCGGCGGCGCGCTGCTGGGCGATCTGGACCTCGCTCTGCGCGAGCAGACTGGCCTGGCCGTGTCGATTGCGGACGAAAGCCTGAACTGCGTGGCTCTGGGCACCGGCAAGGCACTGGAATACGAAAAACAGCTGGCCCACGCCATCGACTACGACAGCTAACAGCCCCGCCTGCCGGATCGGCGCCAGCTGAAAGGCGGCTGGAAGGAGAGACGTGGCAAAAGACAAGTCACAGCGCGACGACTACGCCACCCCGCTTCGGCGCTTGCTGACGGTGGTGCTGTGCCTGTGCCTGTTTGCCATCTTTATCGTCTGGCGCATCGACAGCCCGCGGGTAGAGCGCTTCCGCGCCCAGGTGGTGGACCGGGTGGTGCCCAGCATGGACTGGGCGATGGCACCGGTGACCGCCGGGATCAACCTGGTCCGGGACTTCCAGAGCTATCAGCGCCTGGCCGAGCAGAACCGCGAGCTGCGCAGCGAGTTGCGGCAGATGCGGGCCTGGAAAGAGGCGGCGCTGCAGCTGGAGCAGGAAAACGCGCGCCTCCTGGACCTCAACAACGTTCGGCTGGATCCGCAGCTTACCTACATCACCGGTGTTGTGATGGCCGACAGCGGTTCGCCGTTCCGGCAGTCGGTACTGCTGAACGTGGGCTCCCGCGACGGGGTGCATGACGGCTGGGCGGCGATGGACGGCATTGGCCTGGTCGGCCGCATTTCGGGCACCGGGCGCGACACCGCACGGGTGATCCTGCTGACAGACGCCGCCAGTGCGGTTCCCGCCACTATCCAGCCTTCGGGGCAGACCGCGCTGGTCACCGGCGACAACTCTGCTGCTCCGGTGCTGAGTTTTCTGGAAAACTCCGATCTCGTGCGTCCCGGCGACCGGGTGATCTCCTCCGGCGATGGCTCAGTGTTTCCAGCCGGACTGCTGATCGGCCAAGTGGCCAAGGACCGTTCCGGCCGGATGCGCGTCCGGTTATCAGCCGACTATGGACGGCTGGAATTCCTGCGGGTGCTGCGCCATCACGGCACGCAGGTCATCCAGGATCCGGGCGGGCTGGTTGGTGTGGTGCCTGGCGATCCGGTGCCGCAGCCGCGGCCCGAGGGGCTGGGCACGGACAGCACCGAAGGCTCAGCTGAGGCAGGTAATGGCTAACACCTCGACCGCACGGATCTGGGCCATGCGCCTGGCCTTCCCGGCGCTGGCGCTGCTGATCATGTTCTTTCACCTGCTGCCGCTGGACACCGCGCCGCGTTTCTGGGCGCCGCCGGATTTCCTGCTGCTGCTGTCCATGGCCTGGTCGCTGCGGCGGCCCGATTTTGTGCCGGCCCTGTCGATTGCCCTGGTGATGCTGCTGGCCGACCTGCTGTTCCTGCGCCCGCCCGGTCTGCTGGCGCTGCTCACCGTGCTTGGCTGCAGCTTCCTCCAAGCGCGTGCCGCCCCTCATCGTGAGAGCACCTTTGCCAGCGAGTGGGTTGCGGTGGCACTGGTGCTGACCGGAATAGCAGCGCTGAACCGGCTGGCTCTGGTGCTGTTCGGCGTGGCACAGGCCCCGATCAGCCTGACGGTGATCCAGATTGTGATGACGATCCTCGCCTATCCGCTGGCAGTTTGGGTCAGCCAGTCTATTCTGGGCGTGCGTAAACTTTCCCCAGCTGAGGCTGAAGCCCTGGTGAGCCGCCGATGAAACGCAATTCCAAGGACCTTGATGCCACGCACGGCCGGATGACCCGGCGGGCGCTTTTCCTGGGCGGGCTGCAGCTGGCCTTTGCCGGCGGGCTGGCCGCCAGGATGCGCTACTTGCAGGTTGATCAGGCTGATGAATTCCGCCTGCTGGCCGAGGAAAACCGGATCAATATCCGCCTGCTGCCGCCTGCCCGCGGCCAGATCTTCGACCGCAACGG
>JBFOLS010000466.1:0-13246 GCA_040830225.1 Leisingera sp. | reverse complement strand
TCTCTGCGCCGCCCGCCCGGAGCCGATCCCTTTCTTCGGCGAGCTTGGCTCCGTCAACCCGGTGTTTCTGCTCCCCGGCGCCCTGTCTGCCCGGGCAGATGAAATCGCCGCAGGATGGGCTGCTTCGCTGACCATGGGCGCTGGCCAGATCTGCACCAACCCCGGGATTGCCGTCATGCTGGCTGGCAAGGATGCCGACCGTTTCGCCGGTGCCGCGGGCAAAGCGCTGGCCGCGGTCCCGGCACAGACTATGCTGACAGACGGCATCGCCGCCGCCTACCGGACCGGCAAGGAACGTGTCGCCAGCACCGGCGGCGTTTCGCAAATGCTGGCCTCCGGCAGCGGCAGCCGCGAGGCCACCCCCTCCCTCTTTGTCACCACGGCGCGGAACTGGCTGCAGGACAAAACATTGGGAGAGGAGGTCTTTGGCCCGCTTGGCCTGATCGTATTGGCTGAAACGCTTGACGAGATGCACGCCCTGGCCCGCAATCTGGAGGGCCAGCTGACCTGCACCCTGCACGCAGAGGACAGCGATATGGAAGAAGCCGCAAAACTGATGCCTGTTCTGGAGCGCAAAGCGGGACGGGTTCTGGCCAATGGCTTCCCGACAGGGGTCGAGGTCTGCGACGCCATGGTACACGGGGGCCCCTACCCGGCCTCGACCAACTTTGGCGCAACCTCGGTCGGGACGATGGCCATCCGCCGTTTCCTGCGCCCGGTCTGCTACCAGAACATGCCGGAAGCGCTGCTGCCGGACGGTTGCTAGATGCCTCATGAAATGCCCCGACCTGACAGCCGGGGCAAACCTTAGAAGTGATGTTCCAGCGAGACCGACAGGAAGTCATCCTCGCGCAGCGCATCCAGGGGGTTGGCACTGTCGCTGTGGCCAAAGCCCTGGCCGGTGACTTTGAGCAGCAGACCGTTTTCCAGCCGCCGTTCAAACTCGGCACGGAAACTGGTGGAGCCGTCCTCTAGATCATAGAATCCGCCCGCCAGAAGGCTGGTGTCATTGCTGTCATTGGCCGTCCAGCGGGCGCCCAGAAAGACATCGTCCTGAAATGCCGTGACCGGCGTATTAGCGCCGCGGCCATCATAGAGGTATTCGGCAATCAGCCCCAGATCGCCGTCGCTGCCGCCAATCTGGTAGACGGTGTATTCAATGCCGCCGACCGCGGCCTCAAAGGTCTCGAACTCCTCGCTGCCGCGGCGGATGGCTTCCAGCTTCCACAGAGCGTTGTCGCCGGTCCATTGCACGTCGATCCCGGCCTGCCAGATGCGGGCGTAATGGGGCCGCAGGGCGGTGCCGCCTGCGGTCGGCAGCAGCAGCGGTTCGCGGGAGGTACCCTGGAAGGCCGACAGGCCCAGATCGACGCTGCCGAAGGTGTTTGAGTAGCGCAGCGCAGTGTCCGGCGCCCACTCTTCTGAGCTATGCCCATAGGTGGCAGCGCTTTCATCCACCACCAGCGGCGCGCGCAGGCGGCCGTCAATGCCGGGGAATTCCTGCTCGCGGAAACCCGTCATGAAGAAGGCCGAGACGGTGCCCCAGTTCTTGCTCAGCGACAGCTCCAGCATCGGCTGGCCGAGGCGGGCGTCGTCGTCGGTGTATTCCAGCAGGTCGAGCTGGTTGACCACATCGACCAGATGGCGGCTTTCGGTGACGCCCCAGAACACCTTATTGGCGCCCAGCAGTACCGAAAAATCGCCCACCTGGCGGCGGACATAGGCTTCGCGCACGTCCCAGTGGGTGCGGTTGCTGTCCTCGCTGTCCCAGCGGGCAAAGCCGCTGAAACGGATCTGGGTGTCCCGGTCGTCCGAACGCCAGCGCAGCTCAGGCGCAAAGACAAAGCTGCCCTGGAAATCCTCCAGCTGGCCCGCATAAAGCCCCTCGCTGGTGAAATAGGTGGCCTCGGCGCCGATATAGCCCGAGAGCCGCGGCGCCTCGGCCTGCGCCGCTGATCCAATCAGCAGCGCAGTGAGTGCTGTAAGTGCAGAACGCATCATTTAGTCCAGGCTTTCCAGCGCATTGGAGCGGAAATCACCGTCGCGCAGTCCGGTGCCAAAGCGCCAGTTGGCAAAGCTCAGGCTGGTGGACTTGCCGTTGCGGTGGTTCACCATATGCAGCTTGGCCTGGCGCCAGAAGCCGCCGCGCTTCTTGATGCCGCTGGCGGTCATGGTCTTGGCGTGGTTGCCCGCGCGGTCGTAATACTCAATCTTCTCAGCCTGCCAGTGCTTGGTGCTGAACCAGACCACCTGCTTGGAATAGCCCGAGTTCTTGTAGGCGGGCACCCGCTCGACCACCTCGCATTTGCCGCCGCCGGGACAGTTTTCAGTGCCGATCCACTTGTAGGTGAACTTACCCAGCTCCTGCGCGGTGATGTCCTCATAAGCAAACTCCGAGCCGACAAAGGGACCGGATTTGTTTGAGGAGGAGATCCGCTTCACCCGCTGTGCGGCCGGCAGGTAGATCCACTGATCGTCATTGGCGGTGAGCTTGGCGTGGCTCAGCACCGCGGTGCCGTCGATGTCGGCGGGCGTCGAGAAGATCGAAATCGACTTGTCGCCCACCTTCTCGCTGGCACGCTCCAGGGTCAGGATACGCATCTGGCGGCTGCTGGACTGGCCCGCGGCGTTTTTCAGCTCCATGGTCACATCAACCGCGCTGTCGCGAAAGCCGTTGTCGCTGACATCGCTGCGGGCGGCGATCTCGTAACCCTTTTGGGCAGAGTCCTTGGCCAGGAGCGGCAGCGGCGACAGGGCCAGGGCTGCGCCGGTGATCAGGGCCAGGGCGGAACGTTTACTGAGCAGGGGTTGCAGCGGCATCATAGCCTCCATTGTTGGATTGAACATCGGATTTGCGGCGGCCTGCCAGCAGGATTGCCGGCAGTACCAGGAAGTCGAACACCATGGCCACGGCGACGGTGATCGCGGTCAGAAGGCCCAGTTGGGCGTTCACTTGGAAGGTGGAGAAGGCGATCAGAGCAAAGCCCGCGCCGACGATGATCGAGGTATAGACAATCGCGTCGCCCACTTCGGCAAAGGCATAGCGGATTGCATCTTCCCGGTTCAGCGCCTTTTCGCGGCGGCCGCGCAGGTACTTGGTCAGGAAGTGCACGCTGTCATCCACCACGATGCCCAGGGACGCTGCACCGATCACCGCTGCCGCCATGCCGATATGGCCGACAAACACCGCCCACAGGCCAAAGGTGATCATCGCAGGTACCGCGTTGGTGATGATCGACACCATGCCGATGCCAAAGCTGCGCAGGGTGACCATCATCATCAGGCTGATGGTGACCACGGCGATGACGTTGCCGGTGATCATCTCGACGATGTTGCGCAAGGTGAGCGAGGCAAAGATCAGCGAGATGCCGGTGGGCGGCTCGATCATACCGTCGGGAGAGTTTGCATCCACCCAATCGGCGACCCTTGCGTGAAAGGCGTTCTGGCCTTCCAGGTTGATGTCGGTGATCACCACGGACAGGCGGGTGGCCGATTTGTCGATGTTGATCTGGTTGTTCAGGTCCAGGCCGAAGGGCAGCGACAGCTCATAAAGCAGCAGATACTGCGCCGCCAGCTTGGCGTCCTGCGGCACCGCATAGAAGCCTTGGTCGCCGCCATTCATGTCCCGGTTCAGCCGCTTGATCACATCGGTGAAGGCGGTGACCTGATCCACCTCAGGCTGTTCGCGCAACCACAGGGTGAAATTGTCCAGCGTTGCCAGATACTGCGGGTCGCTGATGCCGCCCGGGCCTTCGGCGCGGATTTCGTATTCAAAGATATCCTGGCCCCGCAGGTTATCGGCGGCAAAGTCGATGTCCTGGCGCACGGTCAGGCTCTCGTCGAAATAGCGCGAGAAGCGGTCGTCCAGGCTGTTGGTCAGTGCCAGGCCGATCAGAGCTGCGGCGCCGACAGTGCCCGCAACCAGAATGGCCTTGGAGCGGCGGATGGTGAATTCTGCCAGCGCAGCCATCGCCTGCTGCATCCGGCTTTCGCGCGGCGCCGCAGCGGGTTTCAGCGGCATGTAGGACAGAAAAGCCGGCACAAAGGTGATCGCCAGGATCCAGGCGGCCAGCACGCCAAAGGCAGTGATATTGCCCAGCCACTGGAAAGGCGGTGCGTCGGAGTAGTTGAGCGCCAGGAAGCCCGCCGCGGTGGTTGCCGAGGTGACAAAAACAGCGGTGAAGTTCTTGCGCAGCGCTTCCTTGATTGCGGCCTGTTTCTCCATACCCGCACGCAGGTGCTTCTGCACCGAGCTGATAATGTGGATACAGTCGGCAACCGCCAGCGTCAGGATGATGTTGGGCGCGATGATGGTGACCGGCGCCAGCCGCATACCCAGGAGGCCTGCAATCCCCAGCGCCACGGTGGTCGACAGGATGATGGTGATCAGGGTGGCAATCATGCCAGAGACCGAGCGCAGCATCACCAGCGTCAGCACCAGCATCAGCCCGTACATGCCGGGGATCAGGCTGGTGGCATCGGCTTCGCCCGACTGCACAAAACCGTAGTTCATGATCATCGAGCCGGTCAGCGCGATCTTCAGATCCGGGTACTTCGCCCGCATATCATCGGCCATGGCATGCGCCTCGATCGCGGTACGGCGGCCTTCGGCATCGGCATCGCCCTGCAGCTCGATCGAGACGTTGATACCGTTGGTGCGCAGATCTTCGGACAGCAGCGCCCGGTAAAGCGCAGGCTCGCCCACCGCAAAATCGGACCGTTCGCGCAGGTCCTCAGTGCTGAGACCATCCGCGCCTGCCACCAGGTCTTCGACCTCCAGAAAGTCGCCATCCACCCAGGTGCGCTGGAAGTTGCTGAGCGAATCTACCCGTGTAGCGTTGGGCAGTGTCCAGGCCCGTTCGGTCAGATCCTCGATCACAACCGCCATCTCCCGGTCAAAGGCTTCGCCCTCCGGGTATTGCAGAATGAAGAACACGTTGTCGTTCTTCGAGAATGTCGCCTGGAAATCGTCCCAGCGCTTCAGGTCGGGGTTATCGGCCCCGAAAAACACCCGGTAGTCGCTGGCCATCGTCAGCCGCGACATGCCGGCCGACGCGGCAAAGCTCACCGCCAGAATGCCGATCAGCACCCATAAGCGCCACGCCAGCACAAAGTCGATGTATCGCAATAGGAGTCTCGTCATGTTGCACCGCCCTCTTGTTTGATTGCCGCTTGTGTGCGCGGCGGAATCACTTCACTTTTTGAAGCGATATGAATTTCACTTCTCAAAGTAAAGCTAATTTCCGAAGCGTCTGTGACCGGGATCACATTGCGGTGAGGGTTGGTGAACGTGCTGCCTGCCGCTGCGCAACAATTGCCTCGGGCGCTGATTCATGGCATCACTGCTGCGCTGCCGGGTGTGGTTCCGGCCTGTAGACACATGTGCAAATGACTGATCACTCACCGGAAATCTGCCGCTCTGAATGCCTGCTCAATGGCGCGCTGGAGTTCTTCGGCGATTGCTGGTCGCTGCTGATCGTGCGGGATCTGCTGCAGGGCCCAAAGCAATTCAGCCAGATTTTGCGGATGGAGGAAGGCATTTCCACCGGCACGCTGACCAACCGGTTGAGCCGGCTGGTGTCCCTGGGCGTGCTGGAGCGGCACGTTTGCGAGAACGACCGCCGCGCCGTCAGTTATGAGCTGACCGAGAAGGGCCGCGCGCTGGAGCCGGTGCTGCTGGAAATGGCGCTCTGGATGGCCGAGCACACCGACACGCCGTTTCCGCCGGAAGACTTGGAAATGCTGCACAGCCGTGCCCGGGACATCTGCAAGACGCGCGGGCCTGCCCCCCGGGACACCTGACAGCTGCTGCAAGCCAGCTCATCCGAAAACGCGGTCATTGACCGCCGCGCTGCTGACTCTCGCTACGGCAAAACGGCGGAAAGCTTCTTGGGCTTCATCCGCATTGTGTTGATCCGCCCTTGACTCCGTCACTGGTCAACATGACCTTGAGGCCTGGCCATTGCCTGCCTGCATGCTGCCCGCCCCCTTCGGATCAGTATGAAACGGGCAGGTATCGAAGCGATCGCGGTTTTCTTCATTAATGCAAAGCTGCCACCACTTTAGCGAACTGGAGCCGTAGTACCTTGGTGGGTGCAGCAGTCCTGACCAAAAGCATGATACGCACCGCCCGCGGAGGCAGCGATTGCCTTTTCCGGAAACGGCAATCACCAGCGCGCAGGCTGAGTTGAGGCTGCCATCCCGGTTTTCCGAGATCTCAACGAATTCCCGCCCCCCCTCAGCCAGATAGCGACAGACACAACCGTGATGGCCAGAAGGAAGAGGAAGAAGGCGCTCATGGCGGACAGCAGCCCGAACATGTCGGCAAGCGCGCCGCTGGCAATGACCGGGAGGGAAAAGCCGACATAGGCGTAGACGAACAGGCCAGCCGTTGCCCGGGCCCGGTTTTCAGGTGCCCGCAGCGAGAACTCCGACAACCCTGAAAGGTAGACGAACCCGTAGCTGGCGGAGCTGGTCAGGCCAGTGCCCGCAAGGATCAGGATGATGGATTGCGTCCAGACACCGCCCAGCACCATCAGGAAGCCAATCGGCACAAGCGCATAGCCGGTCAGCAGAGCTTTCTGATTGCTCAGGCGGCGGGCAAGCGGCTGGCACAGGAAGCCCATGAAGATCGCCAGAAAGATGACCAGGCCCGTATAAGCGCCGAACCCTTGGGCCTCGAGCTGCAGAGGAACAACCGCAATGGTCATCCCGGTCGTGGACCAGGCCAGAGCCAGGGCCACGCCGAACGGCCAGGTTCTCGCAGGAAAAACCGGCAGGCGCAGCATCGAGACAGGCTTGCGCACATCCACGCGCGGCAGCATCAGGGCGCAGACCGCCAGGACCGGAGCCAGAGCAAAAAGGACCAGGAAACTGGCAGGCATGATGCTGGGGCCTTGAAGGTCCAGGCTGATCCCTGTGGCCAATGCGCCGCCGCCAAACCCCAATGAAGTTGCAGACGTGACGTAGAGAGCCGCCTGCCGGGCTTTGGCCTCGCCCAGGATCTCGGTCATATAGGCCGTGCCCGCTGTCGTGGCAAAACCTGTTCCGACGCCCAGCAAGAACCGGGCCGCAACCAGCACAGTCCAGCTGGGTGAAAGGACAAGAAACACAGTTGCTGCAAACCCAAGCAGCAGCGCTGCAGCGATCGGCAGCCGGCGTCCGATACGGTCCGACAGCCCGCCAAGCAGCATCAGGGTCGGCATCAGACCGGCAACATAGGCTGCAAAGGCAAAGGTCACAGCCGTTGCACCGACACCGCTTTCAGCCGCGTAGACGCTGTAAAGCGGCGCCTGAAGATTGACAGCAAAGGTCACTGCAAACAGCGCCGCGGCGAGAAGTGAGCAGGGGATGAGTTTCGCCATGGGTGTGTCCGTGTCTTCCGCATTTGCTTTTGGTTGACACAGCGCCGGCATCAGTACAATTTTTTTATTGTACTAAGGACGGCGGCATTCTGCTCATGATGAAATACACTGAACTTGCGGCTTTGGTCGCAGAACGGATCAAATGCGGCGAGCTCCCACCCGGCACCCGGCTGCCGACACACCGGACATTTGCCGAAAAGCATGGTGTCGCACTGGCTACTGCCACACGCGCCTATTCAGAACTGAAGCGGCAAGGGTTGATCCTGGGAGAAGCCGGCCGGGGAATGTTCGTGCGCGACCCGGCACTGCCGCTGACACTCGGGCTTGAGCAGAGCGGCAATGACAGCCTGATAGACTTGGTTTTCAACATTCCAGGCGGTGTGAACGACGCGGAAATTCTGCGCGCCGGCCTGAAACGCCTGTCTGCCTCCGGCGATCTGGAAGCCATGCTGCGCTACCAGCCGCACGGCGGCCGCCCGCATGAGCGCAAGATCGTGGCCGGCTACCTCTCCTCAAGGCACGGCGAGATTGACCCGCAGCGCGTCTTCCTGACCTCCGGCGGTCAGCACGGGCTGGCGGTCGCCGTTCTTGGCCTGCTGCAGACCGGCGACGCTGTTGCCACCGATTGCCTGACCTACCCCGGCTTCGCATCAATTGCGGGCCTTCACAGACTCTCCCTGGTGGCCGTGCCGGGCAGCCAGGGCCTCATGCGCCCTGAAGAACTCGGCAAGCTGTGCCGGGAGCGGAAGCTCAAAGCGGTTTACCTGATGCCCACGGTGCATAATCCGTTCGGCACGGTCATGCCCGAAGAAACCCGGCTGGCAATCTGCGAGGTCGCGCGGCAGCATGATCTGCTCCTGATCGAAGACAGCGCATATGCTTTTCTTGAAACCGACCCGCCTCCCAGGTTTGTGGACCTTCTGCCGGAACAGACGGTGTATGTCGGAGGGTTCTCCAAGAATATCGCGACCGGGCTGCGCATTGGCTACATTGTTGTCCCTGAACGCTTTGCCGGCGCCGCCTCAAGGGTGATCCGGGCCACCACTTGGAACACTCCGGCCCTGATCTCCGCGCTGGTGACTCATTGGATCGAGGATGGGACTCTGCAAGAATTCGAAGCCGCCCGGCGTGCACTGGGTGCACACGGGCAGGAAATATGCCGGGAAATTCTCGAAGGTTTTCCAGTGAGCGCGCATCCCAACGCCAGCTTTACCTGGCTGCCGCTGGCGAAGGGCGCGCGGGCAGAGCCGATCACTGCAAACCTGTCCGAACAGGGAATTGCTGTCTCTTCTGCAGAACCCTATGCGGTCACCGATGCAGTCCCGCAAGCCATCCGCCTAGCCTTTGGCGGCGTCTCGGAACATGAGCTCCGGTTCAGCCTGGAAAGGGTCCGCAACGAACTGGTTGATTTGAATGCTGCGCAATGAATCAACGGCTGCGGGGAGCACCGAAGCAAAGGGCTGAGTGCCGGATCCGGCACCTGCCGCACCGCAAGGCCCCGTGAAGAACCATGGTCAGTTCTTGCGGCCGCGCTGGCCTGTACTAGTGACAATCTTGATTCTACTGAAGGCACGGGGAACCGCTGGAATGATAGAAGAGACCGTGCGCGGGTCATGCCGCCGCCGCCTTGGGGAAGCCACCAAGCGCGCTTGCAGCTGAGTAACAATGCAGAATGGCTTACAGCCTTCAATCATAAAGCTTTGGCTTGGGCGGCGCTGCTTCCCAAACTGGCCATTGCACGGCTGCAGGTGTTTGTATCAAAACGTATCCTTGAGTTACCGCCCTGCGGCGGCTAGCTAAGCCGGGCAGGCAAAAAAGCAGGGCTTCTTGATGCGCCAAAAGGCGGCAAAATTGTGGACCGCATGGACGTTAGCACTGGTGCTGGCGGTGTCCTCGCTTCTTGCGCCCTGGACCGCAGCGACTGAAGGTCAGGATACGGTTGCAACCATTGCCCAGCATGAGGCCGCAGACAGTCACAGCCACACGGGTTCAGGCCCTTGCCACAAGGCGGCAGCCTGTGAAGTGCCTGTTGCCCTGCAGCCGTGGCAGAAGCTTTCCATTTCGGGGAATGCAGGAAAACTGTCTGTTTTGCTGAAAGGCTCCGGCCAGGCGTCAGCGGCGCCCGAGGCGCAGCTCCCGCCTCCCAAAGTGTAGATTTCCAAGACTGAACCCACTGCCGGTCTGCCTTCGGTTTGAAGGCTGCAGCAGTACGCATAGGCAGGTTTCTCGCGAACTGAAAGCTGTGTCTCAGCAGCTGTTCGTGCTCGCTTGAACGCAGTGCCTGCGTCTGCCGGCAGTGGCTCACCTGACGAATTCAAAAAACAATACAAGGATTGACGATGCCACCCATCGTATCTCTACGCGCGGCTGTTGCCGGCGCCGCCCTTGCCCTGTCCGCAGCTGCCGCGGCCCAGGCCGGGACCTATGACATCACCGTGGACAAGATCCGCATCAACGCCGGGGACTTCCGCAAGTCCGGAGTCGGCTACAACAACAGCCAGACCCCGACGATCCTGCGCTTAAAGGAAGGCGAAGAGGTCACGCTCAATGTGACCAACAACCTGCGCGAGGACACCTCCATTCACTGGCACGGGCTGATCCTGCCGTTCGACCAGGACGGGGTGCCGAAGATCAGTTTTAACGGCATCAAGCCGGGCCAAACCTTCACCTACAAGTTCCCGATCGTGCAGGCAGGCACCTTCTGGTTCCACAGTCATTCCGGCTTCCAGGAACCGGACGGGGCCTATGGTGCCATCGTTATCGAGCCAAAACGCGGCGAGACAGTACGGGCAAACCGCGACTATGTGGTGCAGCTGACGGACACCCACCCGCACCGCGGCAAGCGGATCATACGGAACCTCAAGATGTCGGCGGATTACTACAACCGCTCGCAGCGCACATTGCAGGACCTGATCCAGGATTCCGGCAGCATGGGTCTGAAGGCGGCGCTGGAAGACCGCAAGATGTGGGGCCGGATGCGGATGATGCCGACCGACATCGAGGATGTTCAGGGCTTTGCTCCGATGATCAATGGCCAGAGCACTGCGCAGAACTGGACTGGCCTGTTCAAGCCAGGCGAGAAAATCCGGCTGCGGCTGATCAACTCGTCCGCGATGGCCTATTTCGATGTGCGAATACCCGGTCTGAAAATGACCGTGGTGCAGGCAGACGGCAATGACGTGAAGCCGGTCGCAGTGGATGAGCTCCGTATCGCGGTGGCAGAGACCTATGACGTGATTGTCCAGCCCAGGGAAAACCGGCCCTACAGCATTGTCGCGGAATCCATGGGCCGCACCGCGATGGTGCGCGGCACCCTGGCGCCGCGCGAGGGGCTGGCCGGACCGGTCCCCGCAATGCGCCCCAAGCCGCGGCTGACCATGGCCGACATGGCCGGCATGATGGGTGACATGGGCATGGAAGGCCATGTGATGCGCAGCGACACCAGGATGTCCGACGGCATGATGATGATGCCGGGCACCGATCACAGCCAGCACCAGATGCAGGCCGCCTCTGCCAGCCCGTCCATGGCAGGAATGGATCACAGTCAGCACCAGATGCCCGCATCCTCTGGCAGTTCGGCAATGACGGAAATGGACCACAGCCAGCACAATATGGCCGCGCCTGCCAAGGCAGAACCGATGGCTGGCATGGATCACAGCCAGCACAGCATGGGCGGGGCCAAGGCATCCAAAGGCGGCGCAATGGCCGGGATGAACCACAACGGGCATCAGATGGAGATGGCCGGCGAACAGGAAGGCTTTTACGCGGCGGGCAGCGGGCTGACCCCCAGCGCGGCAAACGGCGGAAAATTCCTGTCCTATAATGACCTAAGCGCCCGGCGGCCGCTCTATAGGGACCGTCCGGCAACACGCGAGATCGAGCTGCGCCTCACTGGCAACATGGAGCGCTACATCTGGTCGATCAACGGCAAGAAACTGTCCGAGGCCGAGCCGCTGCGGCTGAAGTACGGCGAACGGGTCCGGTTCAAATTCGTTAATGAAACCATGATGGCCCACCCGATGCACCTGCATGGCATGTGGACGATCCTGGATACCGGCAAAGGCCGCAGGGATCCCATCAAGCACACCGTCAGCATTGCGCCGGGCACCACCGTCTACACCGAAACCGAAGTCGATGCGACTGGCCAGTGGGCTTTCCACTGCCATCTCTCCTACCACGCCGACGCAGGCATGTTCCGCAAAGTGATCGTCGAAGGTGGCCCGGCTTGACCCTGCAAGATCAGAAAGAGACGCAAACATGAGCAAGATACGCAACGCGGCCTTTGCCGCGGCCGGCGCGGCGGCACTTTGGTCCGCCCGTGCCGGAGCTGAGCAGCTGATCTACGGCTTTCAGGCAGAGCAGCTGGAATACCGGCAAAGCGACGGCGCGGACACGTTTGTCTGGGATTTCGACGCCATGATCGGCACCGATGAGCTGAAGCTTGTCTGGCGCAGTGAAGGCCAGCGGGTTCAGGGCGCAGGCGGGTTCGAGGCCCTGGAAAACCAACTGCGGCTGCAGTTCCCGGTTTCCACCTTCTTTGATGCGGTGGCCGGGGTGCAAGCCAGCTCGCCGGACGGTCTGCCGGACCGCTACAATGCGGTTCTGGGCCTCAAAGGACTGGCGCCGCAGTGGTTCGAAATCGACGCCGACCTGTACCTTTCGGACAACTCATTCTTCCGGTTCGAGGGCGAGTATGAGGCTGCGCTGACCAACCGCCTGATCCTGACCCCGAACCTCGAGCTGACAGTGCCGCTGCAGGATGACCCGGCCTACGATCAAGCGGCCGGCGGCGCCACTGTCGAAGCCGGGCTGCGGCTGAGCTACGACCTGATCGACCGGGCGGTCTCTCCCTACATCGGCGTAAACTACGAGGAATCCTTTGGCGGCACAGCGGATCTGCTGCGCGCCAGCGGTGAAGAGATCGGCGTGTTCTCAGTCGTCTTCGGGACCCGCCTGATGTTCTGAAGCCCCTGCGCCAGGCCGGGGCAGCCCGGCCTGGCGCAACCCCTCTTCCGCCTAAATACCGGCGGCAGAAGGACAACTTCCCCTCATAAAAACAAGGAGATACCAATGAAGAAGCTTTTCCTTTCAGCGGCGCTGGCCGCCCTTTCCAGCGCTCCCGTCATGGCTGGTGTATCGGGTCACGACTCCGGGCATGGCGCCCATGGCAGCCATGGAGAACAGATGGCCGCCGGCATGCCCGGCAGCCGCAGCAAGGTCAGCCGGACCGTGAAAGTAGTAATGAAGGAAACCGATGACGGCGAGATGATTTTCACCCCCTCGTCCATGGAGTTCAAACAGGGCGAAACCATCCGCTTCATGGTGGCGAACAAAGGCGAGCTTGACCACGAATTCGTCCTGGACACACCGGAGCGGAACGCCATGCACAAGCAGGCCATGTCGGCTCAGATGGAAATGCACAACACGCCGAATGCCGTCACTTTGGCCCCCGGCAAGCGCGGCGAAATCATCTGGAACTTCAGCAATGGCGGCACATTCGAATTCGCCTGCCTGATCCCGGGTCACTATGAATCCGGCATGTACGGCCAGGTCGCGGTTCAATGATCTGCTGAGTGCTGCTGCCTCGCCCCTCAGGCAGCGGTACCGCAGCGCGGCAGTTCCAATGGGGCTGCCGCACTTTCCTCTTATTCAGCAGACTAATTTCAATGCCGCCCGAGCACAGCTTCCCGCATTACCATTCCTTCGCCCATGAGACCGCGGATTGGCTGGGTTTCAGTTATGATGAAACCTCTCCGGAATGGGTGCATCCGGCGATGCATCTGGTTTTGCTGCTGGCCCCGGCTCTGCTGGCAGTCTCCGTAGCTACGCTGCTCGGCCGGGCACTGCACATTCGGCTTTCGCAACCCTCTGCCAGCCTGGTG
>JBFOLS010000465.1:0-2580 GCA_040830225.1 Leisingera sp. | reverse complement strand
GGCCGAGGCGGTGTTCATCGCGGTCGGCACCCCGACCCGGCGCGGCGACGGCCATGCGGATCTCACTTACGTGATGGCCGCCGCCGAGGAAATTGCCCGGGCGATGACGGGTTACGCGGTGGTGGTCACCAAATCCACCGTGCCGGTGGGCACCAACCGGCAGGTGAAACAGACCATTGCCAAGGCCAATCCCAAGGCCGAGTTCGACGTCGCCTCCAACCCCGAGTTCCTGCGCGAAGGCGCCGCGATCGAGGATTTCATGAAGCCCGACCGGGTGGTGGTCGGCGTCCAGAACGACCGCGCCGCCGAGGTGATGGCGGAGATCTACCGCCCCCTCTACCTGCGCGACTTCCCGATCCTGACCACCGACCTGGAATCGGCGGAGATGATCAAATACGCGGCCAATGCCTTCCTGGCGGCCAAGATCACCTTCATCAATGAAATCGCAGGCCTCTGCGAACGGGTGGGGGCGGACGTCAAAGAAGTCTCCCGCGGCATCGGCTTTGACGGCCGCATCGGCAACAAGTTCCTGCACGCAGGGCCCGGTTACGGCGGGTCGTGCTTTCCCAAGGACACCGCTGCGCTGGCGCGGATCGGCCAGGACCACGCCTTCCCGCTGCGCATCACCGAAACCGTGATGCGGGTGAATGACGAAGTGAAGCAGCGCATGGTCGAGAAGCTGCGCGACGCCTGCGAGGGCAGCTTCAACGGCAAGACCGTCGCCATCCTCGGCGTCACCTTCAAACCCAACACCGACGACATGCGCGAAGCGCCCAGCCTCACCATCGTGCCCGCCCTGGTCGGCGGCGGCGCCAGGGTGCGGGTGGTGGATCCGCAGGGCAAGGCAGAGGGCGAGGCGCTGCTGCCCGGCGTCAAATGGGAAGACGACCCCTACAAGGCGGCGCAGAACGCCGATCTGGTGGTGCTCTTGACCGAGTGGAACGAGTTCCGCGCCCTGGACCTGAAAAAGCTGGCCCGCAAGATGGAGCATCCGCGGATGGCGGACCTGCGCAATATCTACTCCCCCAAGGCTGCCAAACGGGCCGGCTTCGCGCTATATACCTCGGTGGGGCGGGGGGATCTGAAATAGGTCCGGACCGAACCAAATGTTTCGCGCGCGAAACATTTGGTCAAACTTACTGACCCTTTCCAGACTCTCCGCATTGCCGCATATCAGAATCTAATTCGGGCTTTTCTTCGGAAAAGCCCGAGGCCTGCGGCGCGAGTATTTTGGGAAAGATGAAGGAGCCGGACGGCTTTTCTCAGAGTTTTTTCATCCAGGCCTGCAGCGCTTCAACCAGGGCCGCGTTGACACCGGGGCCGCTGATCTCGACGCGCTGTTCGCTGGGAACATAGCCCAGTTTGACGCCCTTGGCAGCCGGCAGGGAGATGCGCTCACCCGGCTGGGCCGCATCCCAGTCATAGACATCCCGCACCCGCGGGCGGCTCACCGGCGGTTCCGGCGCCGGCTTGGATGCCGGCGGGTCAGGCGAGATTTCAGGCTCTAACTTGGGCCTTGCGGCAGCCGCAGCTTCCGCCAGACGGGCCAGCACCTGCAGTTCCGCTTCCGGGCTGGAGCGGTCCGCGGCCTGCAGCGCCTTTGCGGCGCGGGCGGCAAAGCCCTCATCCGCCTCGATCGCGCGCACCAGCGCCAGGCCCAGCTTCTCGCTGATGGCCGTGGGGTAGAACAGCACCGCGTCCAGCGCCTCGACCAGGGTGACAAAACTGCCGATCTTGGAGCGTTTGGCGCGGGTGGCATTGCCGAACAGCGCCTGCAGCGCATATTTGCGGCGGGTGAAGACGCCTTCCTTACAGGCGCGCACCGCAATGCGGGCGCGCTCATAGTGGGACAGGTTCACCCGGATCTCATTCTCCTCGACCATCGCCACATAAGCCTCTTCGGCGCTGTCCGGATTGATCACCAGCGCCTTCAATGTGGCGAATTGCGGGTCTGATGTCTCTTCATAGAGTCTGCGCAAGGCCGTCAGGCGGCGCCAGCCGGAGATCAGCCCATGGGTGCGGGGGCCGAAAGCATCCTCCAGCGGCACCACTTCGGCCGGGGTCTGCTGGCCGCGGGCGCGGATCGACTCGATCAGGGACGTCAGCTCATCCTCATCCTGCTCGATCCGGTCGCGCACCAGGTGGTTCTCGTCGATCCTGTCCAGCGGCAGTTCTTCGATCATCAGCCCCTTGGCACGGGCAGTTTCCAAAACGCCGGAGAGTTCCTGCAGCGCGGCCTGCGCCGAGGCATCAGACGCGACCTGGGCAATCGGCGCGGCGCCGACGCTGGCGGCGCTGCCAAGGGCTGGTTTCGCGGCGGGTGCCGCCGCCAGGTAATCTGCCTGTGCCGGGGAGAGCCGTTTGCGTTTTGCCATGTCCTGTCCTCATGTTTCCAGCCGCAGATGATGCCGGACCTTCCTTGTTAGAGCCTTAGCCCGCCGCGCGCTGGTCTGGCGGCGCTCTGCAACGCCTCGCGCCGCCAGACCCCGATCAGCAGCCTCTTGAAGGCGGCATAGGTCTCGTCGAAGGTTTCCCGGCCGCGGGCATAGGTCTCGCGGTTGAAGTCGCGGTAGTCGGCCT
>JBFOLS010000464.1:0-2128 GCA_040830225.1 Leisingera sp. | reverse complement strand
CGCCCATCCGTCTGAGGGCAGCCCTGAGAGCCCCCATCGCCCGGCCTGCCGCGTCATAGGCGGTCAGCACGGTTTCGGGCGGGTAGGGCGCGCCTTGCGGCTTGATGAACTCGCCCAGTTTCGATTTCAGGTGGCAGTTGAGGGCGGTAATCACCTGATCCCGTACCGGCACCCGTACCTCGAGGATTGGGCGCGACAGCCGCCGCAGAGTGTAGAACCCGGCATCCTCTTCCTCGCCCAGGCAGGCAATCGGGATGTCCAGGGGCTGTTCCAGATCCTGGATCACCTCCGGCTCGCCCTCAAACCCGAACCGCGACAGCACTGCCAGCCCGGGCCGCCGTTTACCCGGCTCGCCGGTGTCGTTGAGATTGGGGGCAAAGGCAAGTTCTGCCTCGGCATAAGAGCCATAGGCCAGCTTCTGGAAAATCGCCTTGCGGTGATAGCGCTTGGAGGGATCGGGGATGCTGGCCGCGTTGGCCTCGGTCCCGCGCCGGTCGGCCTCAGCGATCACCTGGCGCAGCGGCGCTTCCTCGAAAATCTCCTGAAACCCAACGATGTCCGCATTCAGCGTCAGCAGCTGGTCGGCCATCCAGTCGGCTTTCCAGGCGTATTCCTCGGGCGTGTAGCTTTGAAACCGGTAATACTCCCGTTCCGGGCCGATCAGGTTTTTGACGTTGAACGAGGCGATGGTGAAACGTGTCATGACGTGCCCCCTTGGCTGCCGCGCGGACAATCGCACGGCCGGATCTCAAGCATAGCGCGAGAGCGCCTCCCGGAATAGCTCTGCATCCACATTGCCGCCCGTCGCGACTGCGATCACCGCATCGCCCTCAATCTGCTCGGCGTGGAACAACGCCCCTGCAAGTGAAGCGGCGCCGCCGGGTTCCAGCACGATCTTCAGCCGCAGGAAGGCCAGCGCCATTGCCCGCATCGCCTCTTCTTCGGTTATCACGATGCCAGGCCCGCACAGGCGGCTGAGGATCGGGAAGGTGATCTCGCCCGGTTCCTGGGTCAGAATCGCATCGCAGATCGAACCGGAGACCCGCGCATTGCTCCGGATTTCCCTTGCAGTCAGCGATCGCGCTACATCGTCAAAGCCTTCTGGCTCCACCGGCCGCACGCGCAGGCCCGGGGCGCGGTCCTCCAGTGCCAGCGCGATGCCGGAGGACAGCCCGCCGCCGCCGCAGTTGACCAGCACATCCGCCTGCGTAACGCCTTCGGCCGCTGCCTGTGCGGCGATCTCCAATCCGCAGGTGCCTTGGCCGGCAATCACCAAGGGCTCATCGTAAGGCTTGATCAGTGTCAGCCCGCGCTCTTCCGCATATTTGGCGCCGGCTGCCTCGCGGCTCTCGCCGCCCGCGCGATCGTAAAGCACCACCTCGGCGCCCAGATCGCGGGTGTTCCGGATCTTTAGCTGGGGTGCGTCGGCGGGCATCACGATCACTGCAGGCGCCCCATGTGCCTTGGCCGCTGCCGCCACGCCCTGTGCGTGGTTGCCGCTGGAATAAGCGATAACCCCGCGCTTCCGGTCTTCCTCGGTCAGTGCCGAGACCGCCGACCAGCCGCCGCGGAACTTGAAGGAGCCGGTGTGCTGCAGGCACTCCGCCTTCACAAACAGCCGCCGCCCGGCGATTTCGTCCAAAAACGGCGAGGACAAAAGCGGTGTTACCCGTGCATGGCCTTTCAGCCGCTCAGCGGCGGCTTCGATCATGGCAATCGAGGTCATTGGATCTGCTCCAGTACAGAATGGATAAGGGCGAGCGCTTCCGGCTCGTCCAGAAAGGGCACATGGCCGCGGTTGGCAATCTCTGCAGCTTGAATGGCAGGCAAGCGCCCCTGCATTCCGGCGTAGGTGCTTGCGCTCAGAATATCCGAATTGGCGCCGCGGATCACACCGCAGGGCAGGCCGTCCAGGGCCATGAACAATGGCCAAAGGTCGGGCGTCGGGCCTGCTTCTGCCTGTGCCAGCAGAGCGTCGCGCAGGCATGGGTCGTAGCGAAGGGAAAGCCCCTCGGGCGTTTCATTGTAAAAGGTTTCAACCTCTTCCCGCCAGCGCACGGGCGGGACATCCGGAAATGCGGGAGCCATCAGGGTTTCAAGCGTCTCTGCCGCCTGCGCCCAGGTCTTT
>JBFOLS010000463.1:0-6646 GCA_040830225.1 Leisingera sp. | reverse complement strand
ACGGGCGGTCGTGTTGTTTGGGGCGCTGTCAACCAGGGGCGCTGGGGAGTTGCCCCGCCGGGCCATGCCCCACCGCTAGGCCGGCCGGTTCAGGGCGCGGTCGTCGTTTTTTTGCATTGCGCTGGATTTTTTTTGGTTTACCGTTGGCCCCGCCGTGCTGGGGCCGCTTGTGATGGGGGGGGTCCTGCAAGATTTTGAGACTGAAAGCGCCTCCCGCCGCTGGCGCTAAAGTGATAATTAACAACAGGTTACCGTCCGTGTCTGATCTATTCTTCTTTGGCACGCTGCGCCATCGCCCCTTGCTTGAACTTGTTCTGGGCCGCAGCGGCACAGCGCTGAACGCGCAGCAAGCCACGCTGGCCGGGCACGGCATCTATCAAGTCGTGGACCAGCCCTTTCCCGCGATCGAGGCACGAGAGGATGCGACCGCCGAGGGGTTGCTGGTACGGAACCTGTCGGCGGAAGATCTGGGCGCGCTGAACTTCTACGAAGGGGGCTTCGGCTATGCCCTGAAACCCGTTTCGGTGCAACTGCAGGACGGCAGCAGGGCCGCGGCAGAAGTGTACTTCCCCGAGCCCGGGTTGTGGCAGACCGCCGAGCCCTGGGATCTGGACGCTTGGGTAAGGGACTGGGGCGCTCTCTCTCTGCGTGCTGCCGAGGAGGTCATGGCCTACCACGGCCACCTTACCGCAGAACAGGCTGCACAATCCTTCCCCTCAATCCGCCGCCGTGCGGCGTCCTGGCTGAAGGGGCAGGCCCGGCCGGCAGACCCCGATCATGACTTGAAACGGGATGTGATCGTCCATGGCCACAACCGCGCCTATTTGAACTTCTTCGCAATGGAAGAGATGGACCTGCAATTCCGCCGGTACGACGGCAGCATGAGCCCGGTGGTAAACCGCAGCGCAGCGATGGGCAGCCATGCGGCGGTGTTGCTGCCCTATGATCCCGTCCGCGACCAGGTGCTGTTGGTGGAGCAATTCCGCGCGCCTGTTTATATCGCGGGCGATACCCATCCCTGGATGTGGGAACCGGTGGCAGGGCTGATCGATCCGGGCGAAACGGCGGAGGAGACCGCAATCCGCGAGGCAAGGGAAGAGGCCGGGATCAGCGTCCTGCGACTGGAGCCTGTTGCACAGGTTTATCCCTCTAGCGGCTCCCTGACGGAATTTGTGCATATTTTCATTGGGATATCTGATCTTTCTGACATCAACGGCGGCGGCGGACTGGCTGGAGAAGGCGAGGATATCCGCAGCAAGGTTCTCAGCTATGAGGCGCTGATGAAGGGCGTCGATGACCAGATTTACCAGGATATGCCGCTGATCACCGCCGCCCTCTGGCTGGCACGCCACCGCGACCGCCTGCGGCACAAGGGATATTGAGGATTTTGACGCATGGCACGCGCGCTTCCCGCCTTGTGATCACCCGGCCCCTTGGATACACCTTGGGGGAACGATCGAAAGGGATACCATGCGCATTGCACGCGATCTGGCTGATGCCATCGGCCACACTCCTCTTATCCGCCTGAACCGCGTCAGCGAAGAGACCGGCTGCGAGATCCTGGGCAAGGCGGAATTCATGAATCCGGGCCAGTCGGTCAAGGACCGCGCGGCGCTCTACATCATCAAGGATGCCATTGCCCGCGGCGAGCTGAAGCCGGGCGGCACCATCGTCGAAGGCACCGCCGGCAACACCGGAATCGGGCTGGCACTGGTCGGTGCTTCCATGGGCTTCAAGACGGTGATCGTGATCCCGGAAACCCAGTCGGAAGAAAAGAAGGACATGCTGCGCCTGGCAGGTGCCCAGCTGGTCCAGGTCCCGGCGGCCCCCTACAAGAACCCGAACAACTATGTGCGCTATTCCCAGCGCCTGGCTGAACAGCTCGCCAAGACCGAGCCGAACGGCGCGGTCTGGGCCAACCAGTTCGACAATGTGGCCAACCGTCAGGCGCATGTCGAAACCACCGGCCCCGAGATCTGGGAGCAAACAGACGGCAAGGTCGACGGTTTTGTCTGCGCGGTCGGTTCCGGCGGCACGCTGGCGGGCGTGGCCGAGGCGCTGCAGCCCAAAGGCGTGAAGATCGGGCTCGCAGACCCGATGGGGGCGGCGCTTTATTCCTACTATACCACCGGCGAGCTGGCGTCAGAGGGCAGCTCGATTACCGAAGGCATCGGCCAGGGCCGGATCACCAAGAACCTGGAAGGCTTCACGCCTGATTTCAGCTACCAGGTGCCGGACGCCGAAGCGGTGCCCTATGTATTCGACCTGCTGCATGAGGAAGGCCTGGTGCTGGGCGGCTCCTCTGGCATCAACATTGCAGGCGCTGTGCGCATGGCCAAGGAAATGGGGCCGGGCAACACCATCGTCACCGTTCTGTGCGACTATGGCACCCGCTACCAGTCCAAGCTTTTCAACCCGGACTTCCTGCGGGATAAGAACCTGCCGGTCCCGGAGTGGATGACCCATACGCCCGCGTCGATCCCCGGCGTTTTTGAGGACGTATGACACCCATTCTGACCGCTTTGCGGACTGTATTACTGGGGCTGGCCCTTGCGGCCGGCCTCGTCTGGCCGGCTCTGGCTCAGCTCAATGCAGAGTCCCGGGCCTACTACCAGGACTGGCTCAAGACCGCCGCCCGCGCGGAAGAGGTCATCGACGCCAGACGGGCCTCCAGCACCGCTCTGGAAGCGCTGCGCACCGAGCTCACCGCTTACCGGCAGAATTTCCTGCAGGCGCGCACCGGCAACGGCGACCGCATCCAGACCCTTGAAGGGCAGTTGAGCGCGCTTGGTCCGGCTCCGGGCGAGGGCGAGAGCGAACCCGAGGATATTGCCAGCCTGCGCGCCTCGCTGGAGCAGCAGCTGAAGGACCTCAAGGTCCCGCGCATTGTCTCCGAAGAAGCCTACAGCCGTGCCAACGGCCTGATTGCCGAGATCGACAAAATTATCCGCGAGCGCCGCACCCGCACTCTTCTGGAACGCGGCCCGTCGCCTCTCAACCCGGAAAACTGGGCAAGCGCCTGGCGCGCACTGACCCGCTCCGGCAATTCCATCCTGAATGAAACCGCCAGCAAGCTGTCCAGCGCCACAACAACGGAACGTGTTCAAAACAGTCTGCCGGCTTTGCTGGCCTTGCTGGTTGTTTCGGCTCTGCTGCTGTTCCGCGGCCGCCCTTGGGCGCATGCCGCAGGCGACTACCTGCGCAGTTTCGGCAGCAGCGGACGCGGTGTCTGGGGCTTTGTGGTCTCCCTTCTGGAAGTCGTCCTGCCTTTCATCGGTATCATCTGCCTGGTGGCGGCTGTGGACCTTTCCGGCATCCTCGGCATCCGCGGTACCATCCTTCTGGACTACGTGCCCGGCTGGGCGCTGCTGATCCTCTCTTTCCACTGGCTGGGTAATCAGCTGTTCTCCAGCCGGATCGAAAACGATCTGGTTCCGGTGCAGGAGGGACGCCTTAACGAAACCCGCCTGATGGTTGACATCCTGGCGGTAATCCTGGTGCTGCAGGACGCGCTGCGTCAGCTGGAGGCTATCGAAAGCATCCCGGCTGAAGCCCATGCCGTTGCCAGCTTCCCGCTGATCGTGGCGGCAGCGCTGGTGCTGCTGCGCCTGCACCGGATCGGCGCCAAGCGGCGCCAGAAACAGACCGGCGCAAATGCCGAGGAAGACGGTGCCATTAGCGCAGGTGCCACCCGTATCATGTCGCTGGTGCGCCGCGGCACCTACCTGCTTGGGTTCCTTTCCCCGATCCTGGCGGTCTTCGGTTATGTAAATGCGGCAGAGGCGCTGATTTACCCGGCGGTGTCCACCTTGGCCTTGCTGGCCACGCTGCTGGTGTTCCAGCGGTTCCTGGGCGACGTCTACGGCTGGCTGTCGGGCAAGGGCTCTGCTGCCCGTGAATCCCTGTTCACGGTTCTGATCGGGTTTGTAATGGCAGCGCTTGCGGTGCCGCTCCTGTCGCTGATCTGGGGCGCGCGCGTTGCTGACCTGACTGAACTGTGGTCGAAGTTCCTTGAAGGATTTCAGATCGGTGATGCCCGTATCTCACCCACGGCCTTCCTGACCTTTGCCGTTGTTTTCGCCGCCGGCTACGCGCTGACCCGGCTGGTGCAGGGCTCCCTGCGCAACTCGCTGCTGCCCAAGACCAAGATCGACCCCGGCGGCCAGAACGCGATCACTTCCGGCCTTGGCTATGTCGGCATTTTCCTGTCCGCGGTGATCGCCATCTCTACCGCCGGGCTGGATCTGTCGTCGCTGGCCATCGTCGCCGGTGCGCTGTCAGTCGGCATCGGTTTTGGTCTGCAGACCATCGTCTCCAACTTCGTCTCCGGCATCATTCTCCTGATCGAACGCCCGATCTCCAAGGGCGACTGGATCGAGGTTGGCGGGCTGATGGGGTATGTGCGCGACATCTCGGTGCGCTCCACCCGGATCGAAACCTTTGACCGCTCCGACGTCATTGTGCCGAACTCGGACCTGATCTCGGGTACCGTCACCAACTACACCCGGGGCAATACCGTGGGCCGGGTGATTGTGCCGGTGGGCGTCGCCTATGGCACCGACCCGCGCAAGGTCGAGGCGATCCTCAATGACATCGCCAAGGCGCATCCGATGGTGCTGCTCAACCCGGCGCCTTACGTGGTGTTCCAGGGCTTTGGCGCCGACAGCCTAGATTTTGAGATCCGCGCCATCCTGCGCGATGTGAACTGGGTGCTGTCGGTCAAGTCCGACATGAACTACGAAATCGCCAAACGGTTCGAGGAAGAGGGGATCGAGATCCCCTTCGCACAGCGCGACATTTGGATCCGCAATCCCGAGGTGCTGGCCGGGCAGAAGATCAAAGCCGGCACCCCCGCCAAGCCGGTGCCCATGCAGGCGCCGGTAAAGCCGGACCTGAGCGATCTGCAGGATGGAGAAGGAGAAGGTGATGCCGACAAGTGAACTTCTGTTCCGCAAGGACGCCTATGCCCGGATGACCGAGGCCCAGGTGCTGGCCCATACCGATCAGGGCGGAATCGTTCTCGACCGGACGCTGTTTTACGCAACCGGCGGCGGCCAGCCGGGCGACAGCGGCCAGCTATTGTGGGGAGACGGCCAATGCTCCATCGCAACCACGGTCAAGGGCGGGGAGGGCACGGTCATCCTTGTGCCGCATGAAGGCGAGGCTCTGCCTGCCGCGGGGACCACAGTCACCCAGACCCTAGACTGGGGCCGCCGTTACGGCCACATGCGCATCCACACGGCGCTGCATCTTCTGTCTGTTGTGATCCCGCTGGAAGTCACCGGCGGCTCCATCGGTGCGGAGAAGGGCCGGCTCGACTTTAACATGCCCGAGGCGCCGGAAGACAAACAGATGCTGCAGGACCAGTTGCAGGCGCTGATCGACCGCGATCTTGAAGTGACAGAAGACTGGATCACCGACGAAGAACTCGATGCGAATCCGCAGCTTGTGAAAACCATGTCCGTCTCGCCGCCGCGCGGGGCCGGGCAGGTGCGGCTGGTACGGATCGGCACTCCGGACGAACAGATTGACCTGCAGCCCTGCGGCGGCACCCATGTCAAACGCACTGGCGAAATAGGCAAAATCCGCCTTGGCAAGGTAGAGAAAAAGGGCAAGCAGAACCGCCGCGTCTACCTGCACCTTGAGCCCTGAAAAAGAATTGGGGGTAAGTGAAGTTTTTGCAGTTTCGGCCCTTGCATTTCCCCGGCCGATCCTTCAAAAGCCCCCTCAACGGAGAGGTGGCCGAGTGGTCGAAGGCGCACGCCTGGAAAGTGTGTAGGCGGGAAACCGTCTCCAGGGTTCGAATCCCTGTCTCTCCGCCACCCACAATCGTCTCATTTTTCCATGTCCATTTTCCGCCGAATTACGGCGTGCTTCCAGCCGGTTATGCGGCGTATCTGCCCACAGAGACGCACTGTTCTCCACGGTTTCCCAACCTAAAACACAGGTGTCTCAGTTGGCCAGAAACGCGGGTCCGCTTTCAGGTGGTTTTCCCTGTTCAGGCCCGATTTACAGCGTATTTTGGTGATTTGCATCGATCCCAGCCGTCGCGCCGGCTGTTTATGCGAGCAATAACAGTGAGTTGGGGCCGATTTCCCTGGGTGGCGGAACAGGGAATTTTCAGAGAAGAACAGGGAATGCCCGTGTGCGGAACAGGGAAGCCATCCGCGCGAGCAGGGAACAGATCAGGAGCAGAAACCGAGGGCCCGTTCCTGAGCGTGCCATTCCAATGGCAAGGCGCTGCGCAGGAGACGCTTCAAGGTCAGATGCACTGGCTGGGAACCGTCTATGATTGCGGTCTGGATTTTCGGCGAGAGGCCTGCGAGTGCAATGATGCGGGCGGCGTAGCGTTCTGAAACGTTCACGTGGACTTGTCAGAGGGGTGACGTTGAGGAGGGCAGGGCGGTTTCGTAGCGTTGCCTCATGACCAAATGCAGCCCATTTCGCTACTTTCGAACGTCACCTGAAGTCATCCGCTTGGCGGTGATGATGTACATCCGGTTTCCTCTGTCGCTCAGGGATGTCGAAGACCTTTTGCACGAACGCGGCATCGATGTGAGCTATGAATCCGTTCGTTTCTGGTGGCAGCGGTTCGGGCCGAAGTTTGCTTCGGAAATCCGCAGGAAGCGGGTCCAGCATATGCGGT